>JBBUCR010000001.1:0-5445 GCA_038057695.1 Patescibacteria group bacterium
AAAATGAACATTCGTATTTTTTCGTTGCATTCGCATGTAATTGTAGATTAGCATCACACCTTTTATGAAAATAGGACCACGATACAAAATTGCGCGACGACTTGGAGCGGATTTATTTCCGAAGACTCAATCCGCCAAATACGCGCTCCGCGCGGGCAAGACGGTGGTGAAAGGTTACGGCCGTAGCGAATACGGAGCGCAACTCAAGGAAAAGCAGCGTGCCCGATTTTTCTATGGACTTGGTGAGCGCCAGTTCGCGCGGTATGTGGCCAGCGCGATCGCGAAGAAAAATATGCGCGACGACGAAGCGCTCTATATCGAGCTTGAAACCCGCTTGGACAACGTCATTTTCTGTCTCGGCCTCGCGCCGTCCCGCCAGGCATCCCGTCAGTATGTGTCGCACGGCCACTTCACGGTGAATGGTGTTCGAGTGACGATTCCTTCCTATCGCGTCAGCATCGGCGATGTTATTCGTCTTCGCAAAGGAAGCGAGGCGAAGCCCTTGTTCGTCGCGATGAAAGATGTCGTTCGTGACCATCAAAGTCCCGCGTGGCTACGCTTTGATGTGCAAAAAGGAGAGGGAACCGTCGTCGGAACTCCAAAACTGGTGCGCACTGAACTCCCCTTTACTATTTCCGCGATTCTGGAATTTTACCGCAGGTAATTTGCCAGATTTTAGAAAATAGGTTATGATATTTCTGACCTTTTAGCGTTTTTTATTACTCATAATTTTAGTGGTCCGGGAACGATTGAGTCATTCTTGTCCCGAACCACTCGCCACTATGCCGGATTTTAACATCATTCTTCCTTCAAAGCCCCGCATTGTTAAGGAAGAAGGTTCTTCGGGAATCTATGAGATAGACGGGCTTTACCCCGGCTACGGCCATACACTCGGCAATTCTTTACGGAGAATTGTTCTCTCTTCGCTCCCGGGAGCGGCCATAACGGGAATCAAAATAGACGGAGTTGAGCATGAGTTTTCAACGCTTTCCGGGGTGAAGGAGGACGTGGTAACGATTATCTTGAATTTGAAGCGCATCCGTCTCGCGATGCATTCGGAAGAGCCGCAGACGCTTTCTCTTTCGATAAAGGGAATACGGGAGGTTACTGCCAAAGACCTCGTGCATCCGGGACAAATTAACATTCTTAATCCCGAGCAGCACATCGCGACCCTGACCGAAAAGGGTTCGGAGCTCGTCGCGGAGCTCCGAGTTGAAAAGGGTCTTGGCTATATTCCCAAGGAAGTCCTCCAGAAAGACCGCGTGGAAATCGGCCAGATTACGCTGGACGCTATTTTCTCTCCTATCCGCCGCGTGAACTATGAAGTGGAAAATATGCGCGTGGGCAATCGGACTGATTTTAACCGTTTGCGGATCTTCATTGAAACCGACGGCTCCCTCTCGTCAAAGGAGGCGCTTGAACGCGCCATCAATATTATGATTTCCCAACTGAAGGCAATTGTCGGGTTTGAGGAGGAGGCCGTTCTCTCCGGGGAAAGTGCGGGTCCGGAGAAGGGGGAGGCGTCTTCACTGCCAAAGCGCGAGATTGATACTGAACTCTTAAAGACACGCATTGAGACCATCGGCCTTTCACCGCGAACGGCTAACGCGCTCACCAGCGCGAATATCCGTACCCTCGGGGGTTTGGTTAGAAAGAAGGAGGAGGATATTCTTGATATTGACGGACTCGGAAGCAAGGGCGTGCAGGAAATAAAGAAAGTGCTTTCGGGGATGGGAATTACCCTCAAATAAGGAGCGAAGCGACTATATTTGAGGAGTACCCAGCACCATTAAGAAAGTACCATTGATTAGATAGGGGGCATCAGGTAAAGTACAGATTCTTAACTTAACGAAATATCCATATCAAATGGTGCTGGGTGGCGATTTTTATAGTCGTCGCAAAGCTCCTCCTTAAAAATCAACCATGCGACATTCAAACAGAATTAAAAAATTTGGACGGGAAAAGAATCAGCGTCACGCGCTGATGCGTTCCCTCGCGCAGTCGCTCCTCAAAGAAGGACGCATCAAGACGACCGAAGTTAAGGCAAAAGCGCTTCGTCCATTCGTAGAGCGCATTATCACGCTTTCAAAAACAGGGACACAGGCTTCGCGGCGACTGGTGAAGACGCGCCTTGGAAATGATATGAATCTTTGGAAACTTTACAAAGAAATCACCCCCAAGTATGCTTCCCGGAATGGCGGCTACACGCGAGTGGTGAAGATAGGACAACGCCTTTCCGATGGGGCAAGAATGGCAGTGATTGAATTAGTTTAATGCAAATACCGCGAATGAAGAATGCGAATACCGCAAATACAGAGTCTTTATTCGTAGCATTCGCATAGTAATTTGTAGCATTCGCATTATAAACATGAAATACACCATTGACGCACAAGGAAAGAAACTGGGGCGAGTCGCAAGCCAGGCGGCGCTTTATTTGCGCGGCAAGGGCTCCGCTTCATTTGTGCCGAATGAACTTCCCGATGCGCAGGTGGAAATTGTAAACGCGGCGAAGCTTTCCATTACGGAGAAGAAAGGTGTGCAAACAATATATCTCCGTTACTCCGGATACCCGGGCGGCCTCAGAGAGACGCGACTTGCCGATTTTGTCACGAAAAAAGGACACGCGGAGTTGCTCCGTAAAGTGATACTCGGTATGCTTCCCAGAAACCGTCAACGCTCTCGGATTATTAAACACTTAACAGTTAAAAACTAATCAACCAATTACTAATCTGCTAATATCTGCCAATTTGTCCCAAGTCTTATTTGCAGGTATTAGCAGATTAGTTCCATTCGCAGATTCGTTTTACCTATCAAAGTATGAAATCAACAGAAGAACGCTACATTGAAACCATCGGACGACGGAAAACCGCGGCCGCGAGTGTTCGCATTACTCCGGGAACCAAGCAGTCCATAACCGTTAACGGGTTGGATGTGGAATCCTATTTCAAGACCGACGAACAACGGCGCGTAGCGCTGGATGCCATTACCAAGGCGAAACTTCCGGTGAAGTTCAAGATTACGGCGAAAATAGCCGGCGGTGGCTTAAACGCTCAGTCAGAAGCGCTCCGGCACGGTATTTCCCGAGCGCTCGTAGAGCACGACGCGGAACTTCGTAAGAAACTCAAAAAAGCCGGCTTCCTCAAGCGCGACCCGCGTTCCAAGGAACGCCGCAAGTTCGGCAAGAAGGGGAAGGCGAGGAAATCGCCGAAATGGTCCAAACGATAGGGGTATGCGCAAAAACACCCGAGGCGGGTGTTTTTGTTTCGCGTCCTCTTGCATGAAGATGGGAAAATTGATAACATGTAACCTCATTCTGTCAAATATATTGCTGGCGAAGACACAAAAACCAAAAACGAAGCTGAAAATGAGGATGTCACCTTTGAGACCGAACTTGATTCCGACAACGCGAAGGACCCGATGGAGATGATAAAGGCACTCAAAGAAAAGCTGAAAATTTCCCAAAAGGAACGTCAGGAATATCTTGAGGGTTGGCAAAGAACGAAGGCCGACTTTGTGAACGCCAAAAAGCGCGAGGAGGATGAACGCGGCGAATTCGTGAAGTTTTCAAAACGCGAGCTTATAAAAGAGCTTTTGCCCGCGCTTGATTCGTTCCATACGGCGTTCGGTAACAAAGGGGCGTGGGAAAAAGTTGACCTTAACTGGCGGATGGGCGTGCAATATATCTACTCCCAGCTTCTCGGAGCACTTGAGAAGCACGGCATCACGCTTATTGACCCGAAAATGGGGGAGCCGTTTGACCCCGCGAAGCACTCTAGTATTGGCACAGTTGCGGTTGGAGAGAAGGAAAAAGACCACACGATAGCGGAAGTGGTGCAGAAAGGATACGCGCTCCACGGTAAGATACTTGAACCGGCGAAAGTAAAGGTCGGCGAATACGCCGCCCAGATTTAAGGTGTATGATGTATGATTTAAGAATAGAAGAAGCGGAGATTTTTGAGAAAATCGTTCGAAGGAACGGGCGGTTTTTTCTTGTGCGTTTCGTCATTGTGGAGCGGGGCGGGAAGCTCCGTGGCCGTGTTATTTCCTGCGAGGCGCTAGAGGTACTACCCGTGGGAGTTACCGCCGAGAGTGAGCGTTGCTTGCCCGCTTTTTCGGACGTTCAGCCTGCTCCGATAACGAGAAAGCGTTTTGAAGAAATCGTTTCTCCATTTTTCACTCTTGAATTTTTCATAAGCCAAATGACTCGAGCGCCTGCTGGCGCGATTTAGGATTTATGATTCATGATTTACGAATGAGTCATACATCCGTCTTATTCATAAATCGTAAATCTTAATTCTATGTCTAAAATCATTGGTATTGACCTCGGCACTACCTTCTCGGCTATCGCCGTTATGGAAGGCGGCTCGCCGAAGGTTCTTGAAAACGCGGAAGGGGTACGGACGACTCCTTCAATCGTGGCAGAGTCCAAAACCAAGGAACGTCTCGCGGGACTACTCGCGAAGCGCCAGGCCGTCACCAATCCCAAGAATACCGTCTTTCAGATAAAGCGGTTTATGGGGCATACCTTTGACGAAGAGAGTGTCCAGAAGGACATTAAAAACGTCTCATTTGAAACCCGCAAGGCATCAAACGGAGGTATTGAAGTGAAGATGGGGGAGAAGTGGTATCGCCCCGAAGAAATTTCGGCAATGATACTGCAGAAGCTGAAGACAGACGCGGAAACACGGCTTGGGGAGAAGGTGACTGAAGCGATTATCACCGTCCCCGCCTACTTCAATGACTCCCAGCGACAAGCTACCAAGGACGCGGGGAAAATCGCGGGACTGGATGTGAAGCGCATCATCAACGAGCCGACCGCGGCCGCGCTCGCGTACGGCTTCAACAAAAAGAAAGAGGAGAAAATCGCCGTTTTTGACTTCGGTGGAGGTACGTTTGATATCTCCATTCTTGAAGTGGGGGACGACGTGATTGAAGTCAAATCAACTGACGGCGACTCGCACCTCGGCGGTCGCGACATTGACCACAAAATTGTCAATTGGCTCGCGGACAACTTTAAAAAGGAAAACGGGATTGACCTCCGCAAGGACCCCTTGTCGCTTCAGCGACTTGATGAGGCGGCGGAAAAAGCGAAGATTGAACTCTCAACCGCCGTGCAGTCCGAAATCAACATTCCGTTCATTACGTCCGGTGCCGACGGACCGAAACACCTTCTCGTCACAATGACGCGGGCGAAGCTGGAGGAACTTGCGCAGGAATTCGTAGACCGCGCGGTTATGATTACAAAACGCGCGATGGAGGCTTCGCCGTTTAAGATAGACCAAATTAACGAAGTGATTCTCGTCGGAGGCCAGACCCGAATGCCCGCGCTTCAGAAAGTCGTGAAGGACTTCTTCAAGCGTGAACCGCATATGGGCGTGAATCCCGATGAAGTCGTTGCCGTGGGTGCCGCCATCCAGGGGGGAATACTGGCAGGAGATGTGAAGG
>JBBUCR010000002.1:0-4278 GCA_038057695.1 Patescibacteria group bacterium
ACCGGAATACGAAGGAGGAGTACGTCAATGAGCCGTTTCCCCCGCGTGCTTTTAATGGCAACAAAGAAAACCAGAATGGCGACAGCGGCAAGGGGAAGGCCGAGCGCGAAGTGCGCTTGCATAAAATCGCTGACAGCGATGATTATTCTGGTGGAAAGCGGAAGTGTTATGTTGAAATCTTTGAAAGACGCTACCATCGGCGGAATGACATTGACGAACAGGACGATACCCACGCCAATCATCACGGTAATGACGATAGCCGGATACATAAGCGCGCCGCGTATTCTCCGTTGCAACGTGTAGGCGCGTTCAAGCTGTTCGGAAACGGAAAGCAGCGAAAACGAGAGATTGCCCCCCTCCTCTCCCGCTTTTATCATAGAAATGATAAGCGGCGGAAAGGTGCCGGAAAACGCGCCGAATGCTTGGCTTAAACTTTCTCCGGTGCTGATTCTGCCGATAAGCCCGGAAATAATTGTCTTGAATCTTGGCGAATGCGTCTGCCGAAGAAGTACCCCAAGCGCGCGGGAAACAGTGAGCCCCGCCGTGAGCATTCCGGAGAGATTTCTCGCAAAAATGATTTTGTCGCGGTTGGATACGCGCCCAAGCACAGGAATGAACGCGAGGAAGTCCTGTATGGAAAATAATTTCAAAGCCTTCACGGGAGTAGCGCTGATGAGTGTTTCTCCATCTCCATAAAGCTCTCGAGAAAGCGCGAATTTGTCCGCCGCCTCGCGCTCATCTTCGTACAATGTCCCGTCTTTTTTTTGCGCTTTGTAATGCAACCTCATAATGCAGATACTGCGAATAAAGAATGCGAATACCGCGAATGAAAGATTTGTATTTGCAGTATTCGCATAATAATTTGTAGCATTCGCATTATATCATTCAGAAACGACCCTCAGCACCTCTTCAATTGTCGTGATACCTTGCACGCACTTAAAAATCCCGTCTTCTAGCATTGTGAGCATTCCTTCTTTTTTGGCCTGCGTTTCAATGTCGGCATCGGTCCCGCCTTTGATAATGATGTCGCGGATGGTCGCCGTCACCTTCAGCACCTCGCTGATACCGATGCGGCTCTCAAAACCGTCGGGAGAATCTTCCGCGGGACGCGGTCGGTAAAACGGGACTTTGTCCCATGTGCCCTCGGGAGGGAGAATCTTTTCCTCTTTGAGCGCGCGAAGTACCCGTTCAAGGTCAACCGATTTCCCGAGCGCCGCGAGGCCCGCTTTGTTCAGGAAATACCTTTCCTTGCTGTCGCAGAGCTTGCGCACAAGCCGCTGGGCAATGATGACATTCACCGTGGAAACGATGAGAAACGGCTCAACTTTCATATCAATGAGCCGGGGGATGGCACCGGCGGCGGAGTTCGTGTGCAGGGTGGAGAGGACAAGATGTCCGGTGAGAGCGGCATTGATAGCGAGACTGGCTGTTTCGTTATCGCGGATTTCACCGACCATAATGATATCGGGGTCCTGCCGAACGAGCGCGCGCAACCCATTGGAGAATGCTAATCCGATTTCAGGTTTGACCTGCGTTTGATTTATCCGCGGCATTTGATATTCAATCGGGTCCTCAACCGTTGAGATGTTGACGCTTGGCGTGTTAAGGAGGTCGAGCATCGTGTACAGCGTCGTTGTTTTCCCGCTCCCCGTGGGGCCGGTATTGAGTATCATACCGGTGCTCTGCTTCAGGGCCTCGTGAATGCGCTCTATTCCCTCTCCGTGGAAACCGAGCACTTCAAGCGTGAAACCGGAAGCGCCTTCCCGAAGGAGCCGCATCACGATTTTCTCGCCGAAATATGTCGGCATAACGGATACGCGGAGAGATACTCTCTCGCCGCTGATTTCAATTTTGAATCTGCCGTCCTGTGGCAAGCGCTTTTCATCAAGTTTGAGGCTTGCGAGTACTTTGATGCGCGCTACGATAGATGGCGCGACATGCTTCGGAAGAAGCATGGCGTCGTGCAGGATGCCGTCAATCCGATAGCGGACGACCAGCTCTTTTTCCTGCGCTTCAATATGAATATCGGAGGCTTTCTGAATGACCGCGTGCTTGAGCAGTGTGTCCACAATGCGGACAATCGGAAGGTCTTCGGCCTGTTTCTTGAGGTCGGTCGCGCTTATCATTTCCTCCCCTCCCTCTTCCGGAATCTGTCGCAGAGCGTCGGTTTCTTCTTTGATAAGGTCGCCAAATTCCGCCTTGAGCGACTTCTGATATTGGAGTAGGGCCGATTTGATTGACGCGGTATCGGAGAGGCGGGGTAAGATTCGCAGATGCGTCTTTTTCTTGATGAAGTCAATGGCGGCAAGGTCATCGGTATCAAGCATCGCCACTTCAAGCGTGTCCGCGTTCTTTTTGAAGGAAACGACATTGTGCGTCCGCGCGACGGGTTCGGGAATGAGGGAGAGCGTTTCAAAATCTATTTTTTGCTGTTTTAAATCAACAAATGGAATGCCGAGGAGATACGCTTGCATTTTACGCACATCGTCATCGCTTACTTTCCCCCTCTGCACGAGCACCGTCCCGATACTTTGCTTTTTCTCGTCGGCTTCGCTTTCCGCCGCTCCAAAATCGGCTCGGCTCACGAGTCCGGAGTCTTTGATGAAATCCCTGAGCTGCTTCTCCTCTATATACATACAATACGAACTTACGAACTTGGATACGAAAATACGAACAAGGCTCCTCTATTATACAATGTTGACGATTCTTTTATACTTAACACCTTCTTCAGTAAACTGAGCGAGAATTCCCAACTGAAGTCCATGACCTCTAAGATAGGTTAAAACCTGTTCGATATGTTTGTGACTTGAATACATATTTCCTTTTTTCAATTCAAGAACAATTTTTTTATCAATTAAGAAATCAAGAAAATATTTTCCTATCACCTTTTCTTTAAAGGTGAGCGGGTAGTACAACTGCCGTTCAAAAGGAATGCCTTTTGCGGTAAGACCTGCCGCTACTGCATTTTCATAATATTTCTCCTTGTGTCCAGATCCTAATTCCTTAAACACTTCAAAAAGAACCCCCGTAACATCGTAGCTCAGTTCTGGATAAAGAATGTCTTTTCCTACACTTCCTCTTTTCATTTTTTCGTACTTTCGTACTTTCGTATCGGCGTTTGTAGGTTCGTATTGTCTAAAATTCCTCAAACTGCGGTATCGGCGTGGTGCTTCCTCCGACCGGAGACCCTTCCGGCGGCGTTCCGCCGACTTGAAGCGTCATCGGAATACACTGCTCGGGACGGTCTATGGCAACACCACAGACTTGAAACGAGTATGTTCCATCCGAAATAGATTGATTCGATTGCACTTTGCGCCGAACAGAAACTTCGGCTCCTTCAGCATAGATGGAACTGGAAAGTGAATCGCGGGTGGCGGAACGCCTGGGAACTTTGCTGTCGTAGTACGCGCTCCGCCTGAATGTGTTGCCGCTACCGATGAACGTGAGCGTTCCGTTATCCGTGATGCCGGAATTCTCCGCTCTCGCGGTAAGGTTCACCGTTGAAGAGAAGTTCGGACAGTTCCCCGCGGGTGTCAGAGTAACGATGCCTGAATTCGCCGCACTTCCGTCCGACGCGAGCCAAAGCGCCGTCTTTGTCGCGGAGAGCGTGAAGTTGGATTCCGACGCGGGACAGAGTTCATTCACCTCTATCTCCGTGGAGCAATTCACCATTGCCGACTCGCGCATATCGCTGTCTATGACTTTCACGCGAGTACGTTTCGTGCCCGTTGTGGAATATATTTTCTCATAGCTGTAACTTTGCGAGGTTGGAGTCGCGCGCACCGTAGATGAATAGGTCTCCTCATATGTCCCGTTACCGTCATTATCCAATTCATAGACGAACTGGCGATAGAGGTTTGAACCGCCGTCAGGATAGGCGTTCCAACTCACGGTAGTAACGCTTTGCGTGATGTTTTGACTCGGCGAAGCGGAGCATGTCACTGTCGGGATAGATGGTGGCGGAGGGGGCGTACCTCCCGTGAATGTCGCCGTGACGTTTCGGTCCGTGCTCATGGCGACCAGACGTTTGGGCGGAGCGCTGTCGTCATTAGCGCCATCACCGCTCCAGCCGGTGAAGGTAGAGCCACTTGGGGTTTCGGTCAGGGTAACTGATGTCCCGTTTCCGTAGACTGCCGTGCAGACGCCCGCGGTTGCGGTGCAACTAATGCCTCCGACATCGCTCGTTACCGTGCCGTTGCCGATGACTGTGACGGTGAGGGTGCGGATAGATGGTGGCGGAGGGGGCGTACCTCCCGTGAATGTCGCCGTGACGTTTCG
>JBBUCR010000002.1:4378-4955 GCA_038057695.1 Patescibacteria group bacterium
TGCCTCCGACATCGCTCGTTACCGTGCCGTTGCCGATGACTGTGACGGTGAGGGTATGCGTGGTGGCTTCGATCTGCACCGTGAACACCGTGTCCTTCTGCACCGTGAACACCGTGTCCTTGCAATTACTCGCGTCATTGTCGGCTCCGGAGGTTTCCGTGATGACATTGGTGGAATCCGCGCAGAACTTAATGGTGTAGGTGCCGGCGACCGCGGTCCACGCGGAGGAAACGACCGATTTGCTGTCCTGTACGGCGAGTCCTGTCGTCTGGACGGCCGGAAACGTGGGCAGTGTCCCGGGCCCCGTAAGCGTAAAACTATTCTGGAACGTCGTTGCCGCTCCAACGTCCGCCCCGCCGCCGTTCTTCACGACACCCGTAAACGTAATCGTAGAACCAACCGTGAGTGTGCCGTTCGGAACAATACTCATCGCGACCAAGTCGGGCGTGGTGTTCGTACAACCAAACGATGCCTGTGCACTTGAGACTGGAGACTGCGTGGAAAGTCCGTCGGCGCCGATTGCTTTCACATAATAGGAGTAGGTGCCGCCGTGCGTGAGACCGCTGTCCGACGGCCT
>JBBUCR010000003.1:0-2991 GCA_038057695.1 Patescibacteria group bacterium
CAATAATCACGCAATCAAAAACAAGCGGAGAGAAATTCCGAACCATAAACAGGAAATAAACGCGACGCATTATTCGCTGTTTGAGCGTTCGCTTTATAGTATTTTGTACGGTATATTCGTCTTGCATACTTAGTGGCTAAGTGGACTTCTCTCCTTTCGCTTCTCCATTATTTCCTTCAATTCCTGCTTGGCGCGGTGTACCCGTGCGCGCACCGCTCCTTCAGAAATACCCATACGTTCCGCGACTTCAGCGTGAGGCTTCCCTTCTATGAAATGCAGGCGCATGGGTTGCGCGAGTCCTTCGGAAAGCTCTTTAAGCAATGATTCCACTTCGTCGCGGTTAAGCTCTTGCTCACGATGTTCTCCCGCACCGCGGTCCGCCACGAGCTCCTGCAGTTCTGGGTCCAAGTCGGCGAGGAACTTCGCGTCTCCTTTCGTCTTTTTGTACGCGGTATAGCAGGTATTCACGAGGATGCGATACCCCCACGACTTGAACCCGGCACCGGGTTGCGGCCGGAACCTCCGGGCGTTCTTGTAAATCTTCACGAACGTATCCTGAACGGCGTCCTGCGCCGCTTCCTTCGTGCCTAGAATGTAGTACGCCTTGCGCAAAAAGGCTTCTTCATATCGTTCAAGAAGTCTTTCAAAAAGGTGAGGGTTGTCAAACGAGCTTTCTAGGAGCTCTTCGTCCGGCATACTCGCGACAAGGTCCATCTTTGTGTTGGCGTCTTCCAGAAACATACAAAACGTACAATTAAAGAGGCTTTTCATTCCACCTTGTCCTCAATCGTACCCACCTTTTCCATTTACTGCAACTGAATTCGTAACGTCCGCGTTACGAATTCACCCCTGCGACGGAGCAGTAGCGGAGTAGTCGTAGACTAACGCAGAGGCCCAGAATATCTTTTCTTCTGGGTCCCCACTTCCGTAGGGACGACTTGCTACGCATGCCGTTTGTCCACACCACGCCCTTTGCCCTAGAGAGCGCGCATGCGATAATAAAGCAAATACACCAGAGCTTTGCCACGGCAAGGTAATGGCTAACCCCCACACCAATTCGCAACGGATTAGTGTGGGGGTGAAAAGGTCGAGTTCATTGCACCACCTTTAACTATAGATCCATTATTATGCGAACTGTTTCCGCGGGATTTCGACACCTTGTACCGATTCTTATCATCCTCCTTGCCCTCACGTTCTTGCTCAAATCCATGGGGATGCTTTCGGATCCGGGTGTCAGCGTTCTCTGGCCAATACTCATTGGGCTCATCGGCATCGTAAAGCTAGAAGAAGCGAGCTAACCACTCAAAAGAAAAACACCCCTCTCGGGGTGTTTTTTCTATTCGTGTGAGCGGCATTTGTGGTTGCCGCAATCCCCTTTGGTTTCCGAACCAAAGGGATGCCACACTAAAAGCTTCTGCGATCTTCGCCTTCGCGTTCGTTTCCGCGGTCAAATCGGCGAGGGGGTCGTTCGGCCATCGGCCGCGCCTCGTTGACGCGAAGTTTCCTTCCATCAAGGTCTTTGCCGTTCCACGTCTCGATGGCCTTCTGCGCATCGGCCTCTTCCATCTCAACAAAACCGAAACCGCGTGAGCGGCCGCTCATTCTGTCGGTGAGCACAGTCGCGGATACGACTGTTCCGGATTGGGCAAAGGCGTCGCGCAAACTGTCGTTTGTCGTCGTGTACGACAAGTTGCCGACGTAAAGCTTGGTTGCCATGTATTGAGAAATACTATCCTTATAAGAGTCTTCCGACCTCGGCCGTCCTCGTCCGCCTCCGGCGGACGGATTAGGCCCAACTTCTCAATACGGCTACACCTTCCGGTTCACCCGCTTCCGCCTTGGGCGGATTCGGGCAAGCCTCCTTGAGAAAAAAGACCTAGGTACTATAGCAAACCCGTACGGATGCGCAACCCGTGGCTTCTTGTGGAAGTTTTTGTTTTCCCCTAGAATAGCCGTATGCCAGAACCGAAAAAAAGACTCTCCACCGAACCCTATAAAGGTGTACGGGATTTCTACCCCGAGGACTTCGCGATACAGACGTATGTGTGGGATGTCTGCCGTAAGGCCGTGGCGAGTTTTGGATTTGAAGAGTATAACGCTTCTTTGCTTGAGCCTTCGGAACTGTACAAGAGCAAAACGAGCGAGGAAATTGTAAACGAACAAACCTATACCTTCACCGACCGCGGAGAGCGTGAGGTAACGCTCCGGCCCGAAATGACGCCGACCGTGGCGCGTATGGTCGCGGCAAGGCGGAAAACATTGTACTTTCCCGTGCGCTGGTACTCCATCGGAAATATGTTCCGCTACGAACGCCCGCAGAAGGGACGCCTGCGGGAACACTATCAGCTCAATGTGGATATCTTCGGCATTGCCGGCGTTGAGGCCGAAGCGGAAGTGATTCAAGTCGCGTACGAAATTATGCGCACATTCGGCATGGACGACAAAAGTTTTGAAATCCGGATAAACAGCCGGAAGATTATGAACTACATTATCGGTACGCTTCTCGGGCAATCCGGCGCGGACGCGAGAAAAACTGCGGGGCTTATTGACCGGCGCGCCAAAATGGAAAAGGAAGCGTTTGACGCCGCCGTAAGCGAACACCTCGGCGAAAATGACCGCTTGCTTCTCACGCTTCTTAATTCCCAGAATTTTGAAGAGTTCATTTCGCGTCTCCCGAAAGAAAAAGAGCTTGAAGCGGTGCTCCAAGAAGTGAAAACGCTGATTGAGGAGCTGAACGCGCTCGGCATTACGAATGTCGTCTTTGACCAGACACTGATGCGTGGATTTGATTACTACACCGGCATTGTTTTTGAAGTTTTTGACACACACCCCGGCAACCCCCGCTCGGTATTCGGCGGCGGACGGTACGACAACCTGCTTGAACTTTTCGGCGTGGAACCGATACCGACGGTCGGCTTCGCCATGGGAGACGTCACGATGCGCGATGTTCTCCAAACGTATGACTTGCTTCCCAAGACGTTTCCGCCTCCG
>JBBUCR010000004.1:0-1358 GCA_038057695.1 Patescibacteria group bacterium
TTTTTCCGTTGGAATGACGGCAGAGCTTCACTGCTATTTTGCATCGGAGAAGACTCCACTTGCAATTATTGGCTATTCTCGGACGCGGAATTCGACAAACGGAGAAGGGCGTATGGGTCCCTACCGGAGACCTTGAAATGTACGGGGAAAACTTCGCCCCAATCGCGAAACAGCAATCTTCTGACGACGCGCAACCAAACTGTTTTGTGGGAGGAGGAACTCTCAATCTCCTCGCCGGAGCAGCTCTTTGCCAAACGCATCAGAAGACGCTCAAAACGGTAGTCTGCGCTTTTGGAGGCCGTTCGTCATATTTGGTGAACGTGGACGGCCCAAGCGAGAGCGAGGTCATGAGCGACACTCTCCGAAAACTCATGCCTGAAGCGACCACACATCCTGAACTCGTCGTATGGCAACGGGGTTGTCGTGCGGAGGGGGACAAGACTAACACATATCAAGAACT
The DNA here is from genome assembly GCA_038057695.1 of Patescibacteria group bacterium. GTDB lineage: Bacteria > Patescibacteriota > Minisyncoccia > Phycocordibacterales > UBA10002 > UBA10002. The sequence continues at coordinate 461 of JBBUCR010000004.1, forward strand.
GATAAATGTCTTTAGTCTTGCGGTGAAACGCGGGGACAAAGAAGTTGGGATCGTCACGGTTTTCGTGCACTACGCGCGAGTACTCCTCATGGCGAGCCAGTGCCTTAGGAATCCTCCTTTTGACCGCTTGAAGCTCCAATGTTTCGTAAGCGAAAAGATTCTTCTCCGCAACGACCCATCATCGTATCAGTCACGAGTGAGGATACTCCACAGCTCAAGAGCGTTTATGCGGACCGTGTTCTTTGAACAACGAGGCATCAACTGTCTCCTCGCAGGAAACTATTAACTATCCCTTTTCTCTTTGCGCCACCCTTCCCTCACGGAGTGCGGTGGCTTTTTGTTGACTCGGGCGAAAAGGCGTTATGGTCTGACGATCTTTGTTCGCGCCCCCTTTGTATCAAGCGAAAAGCGCATCTCCCGCATGTTAAATCTGGCAAGAGCTCTTCGTACGGCTTTTTTCGCTTTCGGTGATGGACAATAGAACATAAAATAGCCGCCGCCGCCCGCGCCCATAATTTTCCCGCCGAGCGCGCGGGCATGTTTTGCTTCCGCGTATATCTCATCAAACAAATCATTGCTCATTTTTTGAGACATTTGCTTTTTGATATGCCAATGCTCATCCATGAGATTTCCGAAACGTTCCAAATCGCCCTCGCGGAACGCGTGAAGAATTTCCCTGCCGATATCTTTAGTCCGATGTTTAAGTTGTAGTATATGCGGAGCATCCTGTTCCGCGAGAATTTGTTTGCTTTCCCGCACGATACCGGTGTAATAGAACAAACTGTTTCCAAAAAACTTCCGCACTGTGCTTTTTGCAATATGGGGCTTCTCAACCTTGACGTTACCGCGCTTGTCTATGGTAAGCGCCACAAAACCGCCTTCCGCGCATATATACGGG
>JBBUCR010000005.1:0-3382 GCA_038057695.1 Patescibacteria group bacterium
ACTTGATGAATATCGTTGCTACGATACCCTGTCAACACAATTATTTCTCCCACAAACATTTCAGAAAGCGCGGTATCCACTACATGAAAGATGAGCGGATTTCCATTAAAGCATAGTACGGCTTTCTGTGTACTTTCCGTAAGCAGACCGAGCCGCCTGCCTCTACCTCCGGCGAGAATCGCTACATTCATTACGCATCCAGTTGTTAAAGGTTTTCAAAGAATGGACTCATTCCGTCACAAAAGCAGTTTAACCACTGATTATAGAATAACGCTTGCGCATGTTATGTCAAATCTTTGTATCCGTCCATAGCATAAGGCAACTCCACCATAAACGTAGAACCTTTCCCCTCTCCCTCCGATTCGGCCCAGACCTTTCCGTTTTGAGCTTCAATGAGCTGTTTCGCGACATACAGTCCGAGTCCAGTTCCTAAAATATTCGCTTTACTCGCGTCCTCTGCACGGCTGAACTTCTGGAAGAGTTTCGGCAGTACTTCGGGTTTGATTCCAACCCCTGTATCTCGTATCGTAAGTAGCGCCGAATTCCCGGCCTTTTTCAAGCTGACGGTAATATAACCCTTTTGCGTATATTTAAGCGCGTTGTCAATGAGGTTTTGAATCACCTGACGTATTTTGCCGATATCGGAGTACACGTTGATATTCGGCTCAATTTCCAATTTACTCCGAAGTCCTTTTCGTTCTATGTTCGGCGAGAGTTCGTTAGCCACGTCATAGGTGAGCTTGCTCAAATCAAAAACCGAGAAGTCATACTTCATTTTTCCCTGCTCAATGCGGGAAACATCCAAAAAGTCCTGCACGACGACCATAAGGGCGTTACTGGAATCGGAAATAGTTTGGATGATTTCCTTAAGATTGTCGGGAACAACTCCATAATCCCCCTGTGTCATCATTGAAGCATAGCCCTTGATGGCGGTGAGCGGGCCTCTGATTTGATGCGACGCGAGCGAGACAAATTCGCTTTTCATCTGGTCCAATTCCCTCAGGCGAACATTTGCGACCTCAAGTTCTTTCGCCAATTTTTCAATATGTTCGCGCTGTGCCACTTCACGCTTTACTCCGCGCACCAAGAAATAACCGAACACAAAGGCGAGCGCGAATGTAACGCTGTTTAAGATTTTGTTGGTGGGGTTTTGTATAAAGAAAAATTGCGAACCGATGAGAGCGACAAGTGTAAAAACCAGTGCCTGTGCCCCAAGTAAGCGGATGTTAAAGATATGAAATCGTACGATAAGATACGCGAGAAATCCGATAAAAATCGGCATTCCGAATAAACCGTATTGGGCGAGTTCCCAATCGGTCGTAATACTTCCGACTATATTCCCGTATGAAAACGCCAGCAAAAACAAAATAATGCCTATCGTGATAAAAATAATTTCACGCCTCTTTCGCGCGTCCGGCGTGACGCGATACTTGAGAAAAGAGAAATGGACGATAAGCAAAGCGACCAGAGTCTCAAAAAAATACGTGTAGTAAATAATGAAAGAAGATTCAATGGCGAGACATGATTGAATTTCGATGCCGGACAAATTAAATTTTGTCGGGAGCAAAGCGATAACGGGACAAAGAAGTAAAAACATAAGATGTTTTTTTTGCAAAGAGACATCCCGCCCCTCCACGAATACTTGCAAAAAATAAATGGCGAGCGCAAACACAAGGACTTCAACCAGAATAATCGCCGACCACCAGAACATAACGAACGAGGGGGCGTTGGTCGCCCAAATGGCAATATCAAGAAACACCCACGTGGAGAAGAGTGTCGTAATGCCCAGTAATATTCTACTTACAAGGACTTTTGGATCCTTGAAGTAAACAAAAAAGCCGAGAAGGATCGCCGAGGCGGCGGCAACTCCATGTGAGTAGTAAAAAAGGCGCGGGACGTTTTCCGAAAAAATCAAAAATGTAGGTGCATCCCACGGACAGAAGAGATCAACCATAGTCTAAGTATAAAACTCTTTGTTCGGATTGTTAATACACAGCGCTATTCCCGCAATGCTTTAATTTTCTCCTCAAGGTACCATTGAAAATACCCCCTGTATTTTTTTTGCAAATCCATCCGTTGCCAGTCATTGTGACGCGCAAAGCCACGACAGCTTTTTGTTCCGCACCCGCACTCAATATCCCGTAGAAGAGGTGAACTCGTGCACATCGCGTAATCAATGGTAATCTCTTCGCCCGAAACGATATCGCGCATAGTCACCACAAAAGCCTGCCCCTTGAATCCGCAGTTAGGCTCGCAACTATGGTTCAGATAGTCGACAGTGGAAAGTTCTTGCTCCGCAATTTGTCCAAAAAACAAGTCATCCGCAACCTGAAATGGGTGCTCCTGAAGATTTTTGGGGAGCGCTGAAAATGATTCGGAAGAAAGCATATACCCGCCGAATGCAATCACGATCGTCCCTTTTGGTATATCCGCGGTTGCGAAAATTCCTTTGCCGTAGGGCGTTTGCTTTACCTCCAGATTGCGAGGTGTCCAAGAAAATAGAGGGGTTTTCATATGTTATTTGTTACTGAATTTCCGCAAGAAAATGTCGATAACCGAAACCGAATCGATACCGAACGGTCAGTGTGACCTCGGAGCCTTCGGTTACTATTGCCTCTTTAATCGGTACGACAACTGGAGCGTCAAACGTCTCCGTATCACGCAGGGCAATACCGCCCCACAAAGCGGTTTCTCCCGAAAGACGCACACTATTCACGACACCCGTCGCTGTCGGGATAATAGAAAGTGTTCTCTCAAACTGCTCGTTGTTTTCCTCGCCAAATGATACCTCGCTTAACAACGTTCTTTTACTACATAAGCGATACTTCTGATTCTCTGAAAGATTGTTCCAAAGATGCTGAACCATTTTGAATTCAAAGCCGTACAGTGAAAAATCCTTATTTGTCAGTTCAATGAACGTCTGCTGTCGTGCCGGTACGAAAATAGTGTCAGGAGAAACGACTTTTTGCTTATGAAGATTATTCACCGCATGCACTTGGAATTCATCAACCATACCGGTCGTAAGCATTTCCATCACCACAACGTCAAAGTGTGTCCCCTTGGGGAAAACATACGTTCGTCCGTCTCCCTCCACCAGTTTTATTTTATCGGACAAACCGTTCGCCTCAATGTTTTTCTTGGCGACACTCGCGACGTAGGGGTCAAATTCAATGGCAAGGACACTTCCGGCACAGGCGCGAGCCGCGAACATAGCCATAAGGCCCGAACCGGTCCCGACATCCAAAACTCGGGCGCCCGTCTGTATCGCGGCTTTTAGAGCCGCTTCAAAAGCCTTTGAGCGTGGCTCGTCAATGAGGCACTGCGCCACGAGGTCAATAGAACTAAAAGCTTCGTTTTGCATATTTAGAATGAAATAAGAAAA
>JBBUCR010000006.1:0-10087 GCA_038057695.1 Patescibacteria group bacterium
ATGATACTAATATACGAATGGTACTAATGCTACTAAAAAATACGAATGCGGAATTAGTATTTTTTCGTTGCATTCGCATGCAATTCGTTGTTTCGTATCACAATGACCGCAGAATTTTTATCCTCGCTCCCAGCGCGTTGAGCCGGTCAATGATTCCTTCATACCCGCGGTTGATGCTATAAATATTACGGAGCGTGGATACGCCCTCCGCGCCGAGCATCGCGATGAGAATAATCGCACCGGGGCGAAGCGCGTGAGGGCACACCACCTCGGCGGCCTTAAGTTTCGTCGGGCCGGTCACATACATGCGATGTGGGTCAGCGAGAAGCGTTTCCGCGCGGAGCTTATCCAACTCTTTATAGTATATGGTGCGGTTTTCATAGACCCAGTCGTGGATAAGTGTCGTGCCCTTGGCCTGCGTGGCGATAACGGCGAAAAACGGCAGGTTATCAATATTAAGTCCGGGATACGGACGGGACTCCACCTTTTCCAAAAGCGCCGTGAGCGTGGAGGGATAGGTGCGTATATCCATAAGATTTGTCTTGCCGTTCGTCCCCTTGTATTTTTTGAGCACTTTGTACTTGAAACCCATCTTGTCCAACTTTAAAAGTTCCAACTCAAGAAAATCCACGGGGCAGCGGTTAATGCGGATGCCGGAACGGGTAAGTATCGCGGCGGCAATGAAAAACATTGATTCAATAGGGTCTTCGGAAAGGGAATAGCGGACTTCAGATTCCATCCGCGCTTTGCCGCGGACCGTAAGTGTCGTCGTGCCGATACCGTCAATCTGCACACCGAGTTTTTCCAGAAAGAAACAAAGTTCTTGTATCTGATAGTTTGCCGAAGCGTATTTAATGACGGTCAGCCCGGGAATCTGCGCGGCGGCGAGAATCGCGTTTTCAGTCGCGGTGTCGCCCGATTCATAGAGCACGATTTCCGCGGCCCGAAGGCCTTTATGCGTGACAAAATAGTCTTTCGTGCGGGAGACGATACGCGTGCCGAATCTTTCCAACGCGAAGAGGTGCGGTCGGACAGTGCGTCCGCCGAGCCGACACCCTCCGGGGTGCGGAAGCGTGAATTTCTTTGACCAATGAAGCAAAGGAGCGAGCAGGAGAATGATGCTTCGAGTGCGCTCTGCCGATTCTCGGTTCATTTTTTCAAGCGAAAGATGCCTCGGTACGACTATCTCCACGTTGTTCTCCATCCAGCGCACCGAAACGCCGATACTTTGAAGAACCTCAATGACCCGATGCACTTCCTCAATGCGAGGCATATTGAGTAGAACGGTTTTACCGTGGTTTAGGAGTGAAGCGCACAGGAGTGCCACCGCGCCATTTTTGGATGTTTTCGTCGTAACCGTGCCACGGAGTTTCCTTCCGCCTTCTATGCTGAGGGTAAGCGACTTGTCCGAAAGTTTCAGTACATCGCGCTGAAGAGCCGCGCTGATGCGTGAAAGCGTGTCGGTAGAAAGGTTCTGTTCGCCGTTCTCAATACGGGCGATGGAACTCTGGGCGGTGTGCAGCTTCTTGGCGAACTGCGATTGCGAAAACCCGCGCTCCTCGCGAAGGTCCTTGATAAGCAAGCCAATGTGTTTGAGGCGGTTGGATGGCATGGGGAGAGTATACCATATATGAGATAATCTACAATATCGCGCCTTACACCTAACGCACAGGTTCCTTTCCTCCGCATATAACTTGCGTACCCATTTTGTGACAAGTGTATTTAGCAAACACTGACGGCCGTCAGTGTTTGCTAAATTATCAGCTGTTGAGCCTAAAGACTTGCTTCCAATAATCCTCATTGTCTAGGTGGTCGGCTTCTATAATTCGCACATACTTTCTGATATCCAGGAGTTCCACAATAAAGTCCAGTTCATTTGGGCAGGGAAATGGATAGATACCTGCGGAGTGTTGCAACTTTCGAAACCCTAACCGCTTGAGGTGGTCACGGAACGCATTTCTTGCTTCACGTTCATCCTCGGGGATGTCATAGAGCACAATCCACCATTTTTTGTTCCATGGGCCGGGGTGCTTGACCTTGATATGAGAGGCACGATAGGTTAAAGCCTTTTTCTTCCCTTTGTCGCCTAGAACAAGCGTGTATGTCCCGTCGGCATTTTCCTTTGCTTCTATCAATCGCGATTCATACAATGCTTCAACGGCTCGTTCGGCTGTTTGGCGCTTGATGTCCTGCCAGCCTGTGTGAACGTCTTTGATAATCTGCCACTGCTTCTTGAACGAACGAGTACAACCAAGCGCGACGCCTCCAAGTAGGAGGAGAAGAATCCTTTTCTGCACAGCGCCAAGACCTTTTCGCTGTTTTCTCAACTTCACTTTTTGGTTTCGTTTGGCGATATCCATACGTTGTTTCTTACAGTTTAGCAAACACTGACGGCCGTCAGTGTTTGCTAAACTGGGGATAACCGAAAACAATCCAAAATAAAAGCCGCTCCGGTTCGGACGGAGACGGCACAGAGCGAAATAAAGAGAGTCCTTTTACAGGAACATTGAATGGTTTAAGTTGCCTCCCTACTCTTTACTTCTACGATTCGAGCGTACGGCGATAGGACATGGTCGAGGATTACTTCCCCGTCATCAACGATAATGGCGTATTTGTCTGAAGGCCAAGGGGGTTCACTAAGGATTCGGAATCTTCGTAGTGGCGTTGGTTGGGCCAATTTTATGAGTCCTGACCATGTTGAAACGATAAAAGCGATAGTTGAGTTCATTATTATATTTGGTTGGGTGGGACAGCCAAAAATATTTCCGCATGAGTCCTGATTTTTGTCAATCCCTCTCGATTTTCACGCTTGTCTGCTATAGTGCTATCATTCTGAAGCCGCGGGACTGGATGCCAGTTTTCGCTGGAATGGCAAGAGCGGGGAGGTCTTGTTTGCAGGTATTCGTTGCATTAGTCCCTTCGTTGATTGGTTTTATGAGTTTTTTTACGCCTAAATTAGGGATTGACCTCGGCACCGCGAATACGCTCGTGTTCGTGCAGGGGAGAGGTATCGTGCTGAATGAGCCGTCGGTGGTCGCCGTGTCCGAGCAGGACAACAAGATTCTCGCGGTTGGCATTGAGGCGAAAAGTATGGTGGGGAAAACGCCGGAATCAATCGTCGCGTACCGGCCGATGAAAGACGGCGTGATTGCCGATTACCGCGTGACCGAGGCAATGTTGCGCTATTTTATCGGCAAAGCGCTTGGCAAATGGAACATTTGGAAACCGGAAGTACTGCTTTCCGTTCCCGCGGGGGTCACCTCCACGGAGCGCCGCGCGGTAGTGGAAGCGGCCGTGAAAGCGGGAGCGAAAAACGCGTACGTCGTGAAGGAGCCGATTCTCGCCGCCATCGGCGCGGGCATCCCCATTCACGAACCCGCAGGGCATATGGTCGTGGACATCGGCGGTGGCACGACCGATGTCGCGGTTATTTCGCTCGGGGGTATCGTTTCTTCAACATCGGTGAAATGCGCGGGGAATCGCATTGACGCCGCAATTGCCGACTATATCAAAAAGACTTTCAACCTCGGCATCGGCGACAAAATGGCGGAGGATATCAAATTGGGAATCGGCTCGGCAGTGCCGCTCGAAGAGGAACTCTCCATCATTATTAAGGGGCGGGATTTCGTTACGGGACTTCCGCGCACTGCCGAAGTAAAGACCAACGAAATTGTGCGCGCTATCAGCAGGGAATTGCGCGAGGTTGTGAAAGCTTTAAAGGACGTACTTCAAGAGACGCCGCCGGAACTCTCCGCCGACATTATTGACCGCGGCATCATCATGACCGGTGGGTCGTCCCAGCTCCGTAATTTCCCCGAACTCGTATTCCGCAGAACGGGCGTCAAAGCGACGCTGGCGAAAGACGCGTACTTCTGCGTGGCGATGGGGACCGGCATCGCCCTTGAACATTTGGATACCTATAAGAAAACAATTATCGCGAAGCGGTAGGGTGTATACTATAGCTTGTTTTTCAGCTCTCACTTTTGGAGGATGGGCCGTGTACAGTTTTTATCCTAAACCATAACAATGTGGCCAAGGTGAGAACTGCTACAACTTGCCATGTAGCGACCCATTGGGCTTCCGCACCGCGAACGTTGAAGACGTTTCTTGCGGTGGGAAGCCTTTTTCTTTTGGTATACTAGACCCTATGGACGACATAGGTAACCATCACGCATACGCCCTCGCGGGACAAAGGGAAGACTTGATTCCAAAACTTCTGTTCCTGCTCGAAAAGAAGGCGGGCTATCGCGTGAGGGGCAATCCCGATTTCCGCTCCGAAACATTTGATGTATTCGGCGTTGATGAGGCGCGCGAGCTGAAAGAAGCGGCATATCGCAAGGCGGTGTCGGGCGGTAAGAAAGTATTTGTCATTTCCGCGCAGGGCATTACCAAAGAAGCGCAAAACGCCTTACTTAAAGTAGCGGAAGAGCCACCGGAAGACACGCAGTTCTTTCTTGTTGTTCCCTCGCTCCACATACTGCTACCCACGCTTCATTCGCGTCTGTATATCTTGTCTGGAGTTTCGGGAAACGAGACAAAAAAGGATTTTGCCCTCGCGGAAGATTTTCTCAAAAGTCCAATACCCAAACGGCTCAAGACTGTTCAGGGAATGCTGAAAGCGGCGGAAGAAGAGACGGGGAAACAGCGTTTGGCCGCTTTTTTGGACGACCTTGAACGATATCTTGCGGGGAAAGAGCGCGGAACTGTCGCGGAAGCGCTTGCGGAAGTGCTCGAAGCCAAGAAATACAGCCGCGATAGGTCGCCGTCGTTCAAGTTACTTCTTGAACACTTGGCGCTCGTCATGCCGCGGGTGAGATAAAGTAAAAGATGTGGTACAATCCATTGAAAGCACAAAGCACGTGTCCAGTATCTAAGAGCCTGTTCATACTCTAATCGCATTCTAGGTGGAGTTTCAAGAAATATGTCTTACTCTTTCTCTCAATTAAATAATAAAGCAAAGGAAGTCCACGACTGGCTCGGGAAGGAGCTCTGCGGTCTTCGGAGCGGACGCGCCGCGCCAGCGGTGTTGGACGGTATTCTTGTGGAAAGCTACGGAGCGAAGCTTCCCATTAAATATGTCGCGGCGGTTTCCGTTGAAGACGCACGCACGATCCGTATCGTTCCCTTTGACGCTTCGGCAGCGAAGGAAATTGAAAAAGCGATTACCGCGGCAAACATAGGACTCTCCGTCTCCGCCGATGACCGTGGGGTGCGCGCTCATTTTCCCGAACTTACCTCCGAGCGCAGGACGGCGCTTGTCAAAGTCGCCAAGGAAAAGCTCGAGGGCGCCCGCATCACGATGCGCAAGGTTCGCGATGAAATTCTGAAAGATATTGAAGCGGAAGAAAAGGAAGGCCGCATGGGCGAAGACGAAAAATTCCGCCTTAAAAAAGAGCTGGACAAAATGAACGAGGCGGAAAATAAGAAATTGCAGGAGGCATATGAAAGGAAAGAAAAAGAGATTACCGCCTAGCTGCCAGCTTCTAGCTGCTAGGTTCTAGGGAAGATTTTCCTAGAAGCTAAAAGCTAGAACCGAGGAGCTATCCTTATGACTATTGTTTTATTTTTAATTATCCTCAGCGCACTTGTGTTCGTGCATGAGCTCGGTCACTTTATCTCCGCCAAACGAGCGGGGATTCGTGTTGATGAATTCGCCATCGGGTTCCCACCGAGGATATATGGGAAGAAAGTGGGTGAGACAGTCTACAGCCTTAATCTCATTCCGTTCGGAGGATATGTGAAGATATTCGGGGAAGACGGCGAGGAGAATGCAGACCTGACGCAGACAAATGTAGACATGATGCAGATTGCAGAAACCGATAGTGCAAGAAAGTTTACATCAAAACCGCGATATATCCAGGCGCTCGTGCTGGTCTCCGGCATACTCGGGAATATCGTATTCGCGTGGCTCCTTATTTCCGTTAGTTTTATGTCCGGCATTCCGTCCTCCGTTGACGGCAGATACGCGAGTGAAGTGCAGAATCCGAGACTTACTATCGCGACAGTGCTTCCCGATTCTCCCGCGGGGAAGGCGGGGCTCAAGAGCGGTGATGTCGTCCTCTCACTGAAAGACGGCACACGCGTTTTTTCGGGCTCGGAATCGGAATCCGCGCGCGAGTTTATCGGTGAAAGCAAAGGCATTCTTCACATTGAATACGCGCGCGGGGAAACGCCGAGTGTCGTAGACGTGGAGCCGGTACGGGGCATCGTGGCGGGGAAGCCGGCCATTGGCATCGGTCTTGAAACGATCGGCACCGTGCGTTTCGGCGTTTTTCGCTCTCTGTATGAGGGTGCGCTCACGACGTGGGATATTCTTCGTGAAGTAACCTACGGTCTGCTCGGCTTTATCAAGGAGGCGATTCTTGGGCAGGCTGACCTCGGTTCAATTTCAGGCCCAATCGGCATCGCGGGACTCATAGGCGAAGCGCGCGTACTCGGTTTCATCTACCTCCTCTCATTTACCGCGTTTATTTCCCTCAACCTCGCGGTCATTAATCTTCTGCCAATACCCGCCCTCGACGGAGGACGCCTGCTCTTCCTCGCGATTGAAGGCATCATTCGCCGGCCGATTCCCGCAAAATTCACACGAGCCGTGAACACCTCCGGATTTTTTCTGCTTATCGCATTTATGCTGTTTATCACCTATCGCGATATTGTTAAATTACTTTAGCAGGTGGTATCATTCGGCTATGACAAAGACAATAACTATAGATGACCTTGCGGTCATGGTAAAAAAGGGATTTGATGAGACTGCAAAGCGGGTTAATTTAGACGCACTCACCAAAGACGTTGCGGAATTAAGTACAAAAGTTACCCGCATCGAGAATATTCTCATCCGTGCTCACGATAACCGCATCTATAAAGTTGAGGATGACATCCGTCTTATAAAAACCAAAGTCGGCATCAAATAAATCCCCCTCCGACACGCGGTGCGGGGATGAAAAGACGATTAAGAAGAAGCTAAAGAAAAAGAAATGACAAAGACTCACATCACTTTGCTTGCTATATGCTTGCTCGTCGGCGGTTTTCTCTTTTACTGGTACGAGTACAGACCATATTCCATAAAGAGAGCTTGTTCCATCCACCTGGGTGGATTCCGTTTACTCGGCGCGTCAGAATCACAGAAAAAAGCGGAGTATGAAAATTGTCTGCATAGTTACGGGATTTGAGTTGGGGTAACTTTATATAGTTCCCAAAGAAAGGTTATCTGCTATGATTATCGTGTCTTTTTCATATTTCGTATCCAGTTCGTACGTTCGTATTGTATGAGACAATCACATCTCTTCACCAAAACCCGCAAAGAGGCGCCGTCGGACGAAATCGCGAAAAACGCGCAACTTCTTATCCGCGGCGGTTATATTCATAAAGAAATGGCGGGCGTGTATTCGTTTCTGCCGCTCGGGCGCCGCACCCTCTGCAAGATTGAAAATATCATTCGCGAAGAAATGGATGCTGTCGGCGGGCAGGAAATACAGATGGCGACGCTCCACCCTAGCGAGAAGTGGAAACAGACGGGAGGGTGGGGCGGTGTTGACGTTTTGTTCAAGTTGCAGAGCCGTACCGAAAAAGAGTACGCGCTCGGACAAAGCGAAGAGGAAATCGTGACTCCCATCGCGCAGGAATATGTGAACTCGTACAAGGACCTGCCGGTTGCGATATATCAGATAGGGCAGAAGTACCGCGACGAACTCCGCGCCAAATCAGGCATTATGCGAGGGCGCGAATTCGGGATGAAGGATATGTACAGTTTCCACGAATCACAGGAAGATTTTGAGCGTTTTTACGCGGTGGTCAAGAACGCGTATCTCAAAGTGTTCCGGCGCGCGGGACTTGACGCAAAGGTGACCGAAGCGACCGGCGGGAGTTTCTCGGAAAAAATCTCATATGAATTTATGGTACTGACGGAAGCCGGAGAAGACGATATTGTCTATTGCCCCTCCTGTACACATTGCGTCAATACCGAGATTGCGGGAGCCGAAACGGGTGGCCTCTGTCCAGGATGCGGAAAAGGGAAGCTCGCGAACGCGCGCGCGGCGGAAGTCGGAAATGTGTTTGACCTCGGCATGAAATATCCGAAAGCATTTGGATTTACCTATAAAGACAAAGAGGGAAAGGAGCAGACGCCCATTGTGGGCTGTTACGGCATCGGTACGACACGGCTTATGGGCACGATTGTGGAAGTATTTTCGGACGACAAAGGCATCGTTTGGCCGGAAAGCGTCGCTCCGTTTAACGTACACCTCGTTTCAATCCTCGCCGCGGAAGGTGGAAAGGTGAAAGCGGCAGCGGAGACGTTATATGAGGCGCTGACAAGGAGAGGGGTAGAAGTGCTGTATGACGACCGCGATGTCCGTCCGGGCGAGAAATTCGCCGACTCCGACCTTATCGGCATTCCGACTCGCGTGGTCATCAGCGAAAAGACGCTCGCGCAAGGTAAGCTGGAAATCAAAAACCGCAAAAATGGCGACGTAACGATGCTTTCGGAAACTCAATTTCTCGAAACGCTGTAGCGTCTCATCTGTTGCCATCATATAAGTGGATGGCAGTCTTTTGAGCATTGTAAGCACGGCCGTGCCTACAATGCTAAACTGGGAATAGCCAAGAATAAGAGAGGGTGGGATAGGAATATTACCTTTGCGTTTCCCCATTGACCTCGTATAATGCCTACACCAACGCTATGCTCGGAAAACACGTCAAAAAACAGTGGGATCGGATAAATAGGCATCTCGGGAACGATATTGGGATTGACCTCGGTACCGCGAATACCCTGGTGTATATGCGCGGACAGGGCATCGTGATTAATGAGCCTTCGGTCGTAGCCGTCAATCAGAAAACCGGACAAGTAGTCGCGGTTGGCGTGCAGGCGAAAGAGATGCTCGGCCGCACGCCGGCGCACATTGTGGCCGTAAAGCCCCTCGTCGGCGGTGTCGTTTCCGACTTTGAAGTGACCGAGGAACTACTTGCGTATCTCATCCGGCGGGCGGAAATGAACTCAAAGAAATTTCTTGGTCCTCGGGTCGTTGTCGGAGTGCCTTCCGGCATCACGAATGTGGAAACGCGCGCCGTCCGCGACGCGACGAAAAACAACGGGGCACGCACGGTATTTATCGTTGAGGAGCCGATGGCCGCGGCCATCGGCATCCGCCTTCCGGTGAACGACCCCGTGGGGAATATGATTGTTGATATTGGTGGAGGCACCTCTGATATCGCAGTCATTTCACTCGGGGGCATTGTCCGTTCAAAGAGTCTGAAAATCGCGGGAGACAAATTGAACGAAGATATTATTTCGTACGTGCGTGGGGAGTTTAAGATGCTTATCGGAGAAAAGACCGCGGAGAGTCTCAAAATAGCCATCGGGTCGGTACTTCCGCAGGGTTCCACGCTTGAAGCCATGATAAAAGGGCGCGACCTTATCACGGGGCTCCCGCGCGAAGTGCTCGTGACCGATGCCGATGTGCGCGAAGCCATTGCATTGTCCATAGACAATCTTATTGAAGCCGTTAAAGAGGTGCTTGAGACCACCCCTCCCGAAATCGTTTCCGACGTTATGGGACGCGGACTTTATCTCGTCGGCGGCGGCGCGCTCATCAGAGGTCTCCCGGGACTCTTGGCGGAGAGTCTTAAAATTCCTGTCCATCAGGCCGATGACCCGATGACCGCCGTCGCGCGCGGAGCGGGAATTATTCTGGAAGACTTTGACACCTACAAAGACGTACTTATTGAGAACGAAGATGAACTACCGCCTCATTCGTAGCGTACAAGACAAAAGACACTTCTTTCCGCTTGGCGCGTTTACGCTGTTTCTTGGAGTCCTGCTTTTGTTTCATTTCTTTTATCCAACGGCCCTTGGTTCTTTCGCCTCGCGTGTCGCACTACCCTTCTGGGGCGCGGGGCTGTTCGTCGCCGACAAGACGCATTCGCTATTCTCTTTTTTCTCGTCTAAAAATGCTCTGGCGAAAGACGTGGAACGGCTGACAGGCGAACTTGAAGAGGCCCGCCGCTTGCTTGCGGATCGCGACCTCACTTTGGAGCAAAACCGTATGCTTAAGGAAGCATTGGGACGAACCACGCGGACAACATCCCGCAT
>JBBUCR010000007.1:0-2102 GCA_038057695.1 Patescibacteria group bacterium
GAGCTTAGCAAGGCTAAGACAGCCGGTCTGACACAGAAACAGCGAGATGACATAGCGGCGGCGGAAGCGAAGCTCAAAACGGCAAAGCGAGGCGCTAAAGACCCGATAACGAAAAAAGACCGCGCGGATAAAATTGCCGACGCTCAAGGAGCACTCGACAGAGCAAATGGTTTTCTTAGGGATGCAAAAGAGAAACTGGCAAAAGACCCGAAAAACAAAGGGCTCCAGAACGATGTTAAAACATGGGGAGAAAACGTTACAAAACGAGAAGAGGAATTGAAAAAGGCTAAGCAGTATACGCCAGCCGAGCAGAAAAACATCGCGACAGCCGAACAAGAGCTTGCCGACGCGAAAGGGCCTACTCCCGAGCAGAAGAAAGCGGAGCAGGATTGGAAAACATATGAAGCGGCGAAGAAAGCGTCCGGCGCGAGCCCGAACGACCCAACCTTAAAGCAAAAGGCCGACGACGCGAAAAAGAACCTCAACAAGCAATACACCGAGCTGGCGGACGCTTCGGAAAATCTCGCGAAGGCGACAAAGTCGCTGGAGGAGTTCAGAGCCGAGAACGGAAAGAAAATGGCGGATTTGGTTGGAAAACGTTCCCGCGCCTACGCGCAAATGTCGGCCCACGAGTTTATTGAGTACGCGCCGAAGGAAGACAAAATGCACCTTGACTTTGAGTCCGACCCGCCCGGCCACTATATGGCGGTTAAGGAAGACGAGCATCTGACCGAGCACGAGAAAGAAATCGCCACACATAACTATGTTCACCGTATGGTGGCGGAGGCGAAGCGGAGCGAAGCGAGAAGTGAACGATTCCAGGAAATTATTCTGAGATTCCAGAGGACATTCGGTAAAAGCGCGAGGGTGATACAACAATTTCAAGATGAGCTTGGCCGCGCGCAATTACATGATCACATTACAGAATTGAAACGGGCGATTGAACGCGCGGAAGAAAGGAAGCGAGAAAGAGGAGGGTAGTATAATGGGTGTCACTAACACGACCGAAGGCGAAAAAATATAAAGAAGATTACAAGTTAACAAGGAGTCACCATGCCCACATCTCTTGAAACACCTCCTGCGAGCGCTGAAACCGAAGACCAGCAGATAGAACGATTGAAGCGGGAACTAGCAGAAGCGGAAGAAAAGCTGGCTGAAATCGACAAAACCGTAAATGCAAAGATGGAAGCACTATACGTATCAGGCAAGCTTGAGCGTCCGGTGCATCCTGCCGTAGGTGACCAGCCGGGATGGGATTCTCCGGGCCACCGCACAGCCCTTCGCAACATGCGTAGCGCGGATATGATTCAAGCGTGGTATCAGTACACGCCGGAAATTTTTGAACTTGAACTGCTCACGGAAACGATTATGCAGGGGGTGTGGAGTGAGGTTCGGAAAAGCCCTCAATTTGATTCGTTGTTTAAAGATAGAATGCGCGTGAAAAAACGCCAGTATGTGCGGTACGCCGGAGACTTCACGGTAGGGTTCCACCCCAACACCACCAAAAAGCTGG
Organism: Patescibacteria group bacterium; assembly: GCA_038057695.1. Classification (GTDB taxonomy): domain Bacteria; phylum Patescibacteriota; class Minisyncoccia; order Phycocordibacterales; family UBA10002; genus UBA10002. The sequence goes on from JBBUCR010000007.1 coordinate 1,514, forward strand.
CGCGGCACAACGAGGGCGCGATAAACGAACTCCGAAAGCTGGCGAATAAACATCTAAGGGATCTCGGACCCGATAGTAAAGACGGCAATTCATATTTTGACTTGTTTAACGAGGACTTTGAGGCGGATGGCAAAACAAGAAATATCGGAAAAGAGTATCAAAAGCTCATTGACGAGTATAACGCGCAGGCAAAACCTGAAGATGTAATTGAAGACACTGCGACCCCGTGGGAGCGCGCGACCACCTATTACGAAGCGGGCCAGACATCGTGGGATGTAGTTTCCCAAAACTTGGCGGATAACGAGTTCACGCTTATGCCAAGCTCTCTCCGCGAGCTGTATGTGACGATGCGGAATATGGATGAGAACAAGTTACAGAACTACCGCGACCGTGACTTGGACGTCAAAATTCCGATGGTGGAGTTCTTCATCGCACAGTTCCGCGACGAAGTGCTTGGGATACGGGAAGCGACCAAAAGCAATTTGGAACTTATGACATGGTTCGTCAACAAGCAAGGTCAGAGCTTTATTCCTTGGAGAGATATCCGAGAGGACTTGACGGATTGGTGGGAAATCATCAAGGCGCTTCT
>JBBUCR010000008.1:0-3600 GCA_038057695.1 Patescibacteria group bacterium
AATCAAAGAAGATTATTTTCCCTCCTCCTTCAATATAGTTCTCAGCCTGCAGGAATTCCTCATCAATGTCAAAGATGAACTCCGAGGGGACGGTTACCTGGCGGGAGCCGAAAATAGTTCGGACTCCCGCATACGTGAGAAACACTTTTTTCTTTGCCCTCGTCACCGCCACATAAAAAAGACGGCGCTCTTCTTCCGTCGCGCCCTCATCAAGCGTTTCTCCCCCACGTTCATGGGGGAACAGCCCTTCCTCAAGGCCGGAAATAAACACATAGGCAAATTCAAGTCCTTTTGACGCATGCACTGTCATAAGACGCACCGCGGGTTTCTCCTCTTTCAGTTCGTCTTGGTCGCTCTGAAGCGCGACGTCCGAGAGAAACGCATCCACTTTCTCTGCGCGAGCCTCTGTCGTAGGTTCACCGGGAAGAATATCGTACCGTGTCGCGAACGTCACCAATTCCTTGATGTTTTCAAGGCGTTCCTCGTCCTCCGAACCTCCTTTTTTAAGTTCCGCTTCAAGCCCACTCGCGCTCACAATCCATTTGATAGCCTCCGATAGCGGGACGTAGAAAAGTTTTTGCCGGAAATCCGAAAGAAGTTTCTTGAAAGAAGCCAATCTTTCGCGCATGGCGGGCGGAAGTTCTTTTTCCTTCCCCGCGAAGATTTTAAGCATCGTCACTTTGCCGATGCCGCGCTGAGGCACGTTCATTATCCTCCGTATATCAGCAAGATTTTCGGCTTGCCCGTTCGGGTTTTGCTCCGCAAAAGCAGTTTCCGCGGCGCGGACATACGCAAGGACATCTTTCACCTCTTTTCGTTCAAAAAACCGCACACCAAGCACTTGATACGGCACCTCCTCGCGCAAAAAGGCCTCTTCGAGTGCACGGCTTTGGAAATTCGCCCGAAAGAGTACGGCAATATGGGAAGGCAAGACGCCCTCGGCGATAAGCTCTTTGGAACGTCCCGCGATGAATGAAGCTTCCTGCACCTCGTCGTAAGCGGTAAACAGACCCACTTTCTCGCCATCCCCATTTTTAGTGAAAAGGGTTTTCTCTCTGCGCAATTTATTTTTTTCTATGATTCGGTTTGCCACGGTAAGAATGGTTTGCGTGGAACGGTAATTTTCTTCAAGGAGCACTATCTTCGCGCTCGGATAGTCTTTTTCAAAATTCAGAATATTTTTAATGCTCGCTCCTCTCCATGAATAAATATTTTGATCAATGTCCCCCACAACGGCAATATTCTTATGCGAGTCGGCGAGCGACTTTGCGATACTGTACTGCGCGTGATTCGTATCCTGATACTCGTCAATATGGATATACCGCCAACGCTTTTGGTAGTGCGCGCACACCGCCCCATCTTTTTGCAATAAAACAGCCGTCTTTAACAAAAGGTCGTCAAAATCCAGGGCTTTTTCTTTTTTGAGATACGCTTCATATCTTTCCCACACATCCGCGACTATCGCTGGAAAGTATTCTCCTTCCGAACGCGCTTTAAACTCTTCACAAGTAACCATCCTTCCCTTCTCCCTGCTGATTGCCGAGAGAATTTTCCCCGGCTCAAACTGTTTCGGGTCAAGGTCTGTCTCTCGGATAGCCCCTTTCAGCGCGCTTATGGAATCGCTACGGTCAAAAATGGTAAAACGCTTTGACAAGCCAAGCCGCTGGCTGTTTTCGCGCAGAATATGCACGCCGAGCGAGTGAAAAGTGCCGAGCCACGGGGTTTGGAAATTGGAAATTGGAAATTGGTCATTTGAAAGAGCGCGATCTTTCTCCATGAGGTTTCGCACTCTTTCCTTCATCTCCTTTGCCGCCTTGTTGGTGAAGGTGATGGCGAGAATCGATTCCGGAGCGACTCCTTGCTTGATGAGGTGAAGAATGCGGCGCGTGATAACCCGCGTCTTCCCCGCTCCGGCTCCGGCGACGATAAGGAGAGGGCCTTCGGTATGCTTCACTGCTTCCCGTTGCCGCGCATTGAGTCCGTCCAAATAATCCATGGCGGTTACTATACCACGCCACCCCTGAGAGAGTTAAAACACAGACCGCACAAAAAACCAAACAAAACACAAATCAGTCAAAACTTTCTAAACGATTTTTTGTGTATGCTTTGGAAATTTGTGTTTTGTTTGGTTTTTGGACACTGTGCTTTGTGTCTTTCTCTTTGCTTCCGCTATCCACACCCCCCTCATATCGCAGTTGACTTTGGGTGTCTCGGCGCCTATAGTATAAGGGTCCTGGAAGACTGGGCGATTGATGAAGATGGCCTTGTAAGGCCGTTTTTAACGGAAGGCACGGCAAGAGCGACCACCGAAAGCAGAGCTTTTAAGTAATCTCATCTGTGCGCACATCACACTTTCGGAAACCCATGTAATCGCTCGTAGGGTTTTCGCATATTTGATAGCACGGTCGGTTTCAGAAGAGCTCTCCCTTCGGCCTTTCTTTTATAGAGATACTTCCCCACAATTCATTCCGCCAAGAGAGCGGACAGATACCGCGAACCAAACTCGTTTCGCGGGTTCAAAGTGCCATGGCTCATTGTATAAGCTCTGTCGTCACATGGCTTTTTATCGGTCTCGCTATCACGGCCCCTTTCCCCGCGCGCGCCGGCGTGCTTTCGTTTGTCGGGAGCCTTTTCGCGAAAGAGGCTGAAGCCGAGATTATTTTTTCTCCCGTGAATTCCCAAAACGTCGGCCTGCTCGCTCCTGCGCTCAATCCCGACCCGAATCCAGCCAAAGGAGGCGGTGATATTACGGTTGTCGGGGGCGTCGCGCTTCTTTCAGAAACCGGACCAGAAGGCACCCTTGCCGACATTGAGGAAAATCAGAGTGGCACCATCAGCCTGTATGTGGTTCGTGAGGGAGACACGCTTAGCGCGATTGCGAAGATGTTTGGTGTCACGACGAATACGATTGCGTGGGCTAACGACATATCAAGAGGCGTCATCCGACCGGGGGAGACGCTTATTATTTTGCCGATTTCCGGTGTTCGGCACACGGTAGCGAAGGGCGATACTCTCCAAAGTATCGCCAAAAAATACAAGGCCGACCTTACTGAAATCGCGCAGTACAACCATTTGAGCGAAAACGCCAAACTTGCGATAGGCGACCTTGTCATCGTACCTGACGGCGAAATCGCTCCCCCTCCTACTAACGCGGCAGGACGTCCGGCGGCGCTTCGTGGCGCCGGCGGCCCGAGTTATGAAGGGTACTATCTCCGTCCCGTTATCGGCGGGCGAAAAACGCAAGGGCTCCACGGATATAATGGCGTAGACATCGCGAGCTATTTGGGTGCCCCGATTCTTGCCGCCGCGGCCGGAGACGTCATCATCGCGAGAAGTGTAGGATGGAACGGCGGATATGGAAACTACATAGTCATCACTCACGCGAACGGCACGCAAACACTCTACGGCCACCTCTCCAGTATCGCCGTAACGGCAGGCAAAAGTGTCGTTCGTGGCGAAATCATCGGCTATATGGGTTCCACGGGACGTTCCACCGGCACACATTTACACTTTGAAGTTCGCGGGGCTAGAAACCCGCTCTAGGTACACGGAAGCGACACGGAACGAAATCAAGGCGAAAAAAACCGCGCGAATCAAAGA
>JBBUCR010000008.1:3700-5738 GCA_038057695.1 Patescibacteria group bacterium
ACACGGAAGCGACACGGAACGAAATCAAGGCGAAAAAAACCGCGCGAATCAAAGACAGGCATCGTGGTATGAGCAGAAAGCTATCATCAATCGAGCGGCTACAACCTCGTATTTATTGCAAAGAAAGCACCCCCCCCTTTTTCTCTCCGCCGCTTTTGGCTACACTTTACCCTAGTAAAGTGTAGCCACCGGGGCAATCAGAGCCGCTTCATTTTTTCAAGTAACTCGTTTTTTTGTGTTCTGCTCTGGTACGTCTTCCCAAAACGCACCAGCGCGGAGTTAAGTTTGCGCCAATGCGCTTTCGGAAAGAGCGTGAGTAAATCCCGCTCAATCTTGTCGGGGCCCCTGTGCTTCGTCCACCCGAGCTTTTGTGAAATATAGGAAACGTGCGTATCCACGCCAATTGCGTCGGCGCCATACTCCGCGAGAAATACATTCGCGGTTTTACGACCGACGCCGGGAAGTAAAATTAATTTTTCAAGCTCGTGTGGCGGTTTTCCTTTATGCTCCTTGAGCAAAACTTCCGCGAGGGCAATCACGTACTTGGTTTTATTTTGAAAAAAGTTTACCGGCCCGATGATGCGGGCGACATCGCGCGGATTCGCCTTCCGCAGCTCCTCAAGCGTTTTGTATTCCGAAAACAAATTCTCCGCGACAATCACCGTCACCTCATCGCGCGTCCGCGCTGACATAAGTATCGCGATAAGCGTTTGCCACTCTTCCCTCCACCCTTCCGCCGCCAGTCGCATTTTCTTTATGCTCCCCTGCCGCTTCAGCTCTTTCAGTTGTCGTATCGCGGTCTTTTGTTCTATCATGTTTCCGCATTATGCCACGCAATTGTCATTCCAACATTCTCAAGAATGTTGGAATATTTATCCATACAGATTCGGATGTGTGTCTATGTCCACGAAAATAATCGTTTCCGCATTCTGAAACTCATAGAGCGCCCGCCAGTTCCCGGTGACATTAATACTCCACTGCCCCAACCGGTCTCCTTGCAGAGCGTGATTATCGAGCAAGGGATGTGAAGGATTTATGAGGAAAAGATTCTTGCGATCCAAAAATCTCTCCTTCAGTTTTGGCTGGAGCTTCTTGAACTTCTTAACAAACTTCCGATGCAGGTCAACGAACATGGAGCGGAGCTATAGAGACATCAAATACGTATCCATTTCATCGGCAGAGTGAAATGGACCTGCAAGGTTTCTGCCCGCAACAATATCTTTATGAATCCGGTCCAACCTGCGCTTCACGGCTGGTTTAAGCACCCCCTCGGGTTTGCCGAGCGGCAACGTGTCCCGAAGCGAGAAATGCACTGTTTCCGTGCGCACGAAATCACGTAGGTACGCGTTGATAACCGTAGAGAGGGGCATACCGAGCTTCTTCGCCACTTTTTGCGCCTTGATCTTCACGTCCCTATCCGCTTTGATGTTTATCATTGTTTTCATAAATACTAATCCGATATGATACGAATCTACGAATACCTGCTAATTGGGACACACATCTAAAGTATATACGGTGGATGCATAAAAGTCAATTTACTTTTCGCCCAAGTTCCACACCGTCTCAAAAATAGCGCGCATGTTCTCGTCGATGCTCCGGCTCCTGATGATAATGCCGTGCTCACTTCTTTTTTCTATGCTTTTTTCCTTTCTTCTAGTTTCTCTTTTGCTAAATCGAGGTTACTACAGAAAAATGAATAAAGTTCATCAAAACTTTCAATATATTCTTCGGGTGTCCATTTTTCGTCTTTGTCGGCTGGTTTCGCCAACTGAATTGCGGCAGTTTCAATTAAGTAAAGACTGTTTCCTTTGGCTGATATAAAACCCGGAAATAAATTATTAATTACGAGTGCTTGCTTCCCATCCTTTAATTCAATTTTACTGCGAACAGACTCACTCATACCTCGAATGTCCCAATCCATAAATTCTTTGATTCTTTTCCGCCTACCAATCGCATCCGGAGGGGGCGGTGTAGCTGGGCTATTCTTTCTGAGATCTTTTAAGATTTGTGGTTTAGAAATAACCTTTTCATTTTCTGT
>JBBUCR010000009.1:0-1398 GCA_038057695.1 Patescibacteria group bacterium
CGCTCAGAGGCGGAGATGTGTTCTGAGACCACACGGTCATCTTCGCCGCGAACGGCGAGCGTGTGGAGCTCACCCACAAAGCTTCCAGCCGCGAAACATTCGCGAATGGCGCGCTTCGCGCCGCCGAGTGGGTCACTACCCAGAAGCCTGGTCTCTATGACATGCAGGATGTTCTCGGGTTGAAATAAATGGGGTTGAAATCCCTGACAGTTCTTCACGAAAAAGGCGGCTCGCTTGCGAGACGCCTTTTCTTTTTATCCGCGTTTATCCGCGTTCCAATCCGTGTGTATCTGCGGTCTTACTGTAACGCGTTATACACCCACGGGACCGAAATCGCGTACAGCATAAGAATCGCGCCGATAAGGGCGAGGTTTTTATAAAAATGGAGAAGTTCTTGCATCCGCGCGTTCGGGTCGGTTTCTTTCCAAAACGCATGCATTTTGAATGTTACCGGCACGAGGAAGATAAGGAGGAGCGCGAGCGATGCTTCGGGAGCAATGCCGGATACGACACCGAGACCCCCGAGCATAAGGAGCACGCCGCCGATGAACACCGCCTCGCGCGCCGACGGCACGCCTTTTGACTGCGCGTATTTCGTAAGTCCATCAGGATGCTTGAAATGATTCCACGCGTTCAGGAGGAAGTAGCCTCCGAAGATTAAACGACCGATGAGAAAAAGGGTATCCATGATGTTTACGGTAACTAATAACGATAACTGAGTAACAAGTAACGTAATGATATATCAAGACCACATATCTGAAAAGTCCCAGTTATTCAGTTACTGGTTACCGTTACAGTTATTTAATAAGTGCATTCCAGTCCGCCGCAAACTTTTCGATACCTTTATCCGTGAGCGGATGTGAGATGTCAAAATCGCGCCAATGCTTTGAAAGGTCAAGCTGTCTGTACGGAATGGACTTCAATCCTGTAGAAGTCAGACTTCCAGCGGAAGTCTGACTTCTACAGGCTGTCCATTCTTTCAAAATCTTGCTTGGCGCAGTGACGATGTCAGCGTTGTAATCGAACGAGGTTAAAAAATGGTCCATTGAACGTATGCTTGCCGCAAGGACCTCCACATGACTTCCCGCCTCGTCGTACATCTTTCTGATATTTTTGATAAGGTCCATACCATTCTCGCCGATATCGTCAAGCCGTCCGACGAATGGAGAAACGAACACGTCGCCTTTTTTCGCGCCACGTGTTGCTGCATGTACCGCCGCCGCCTGTTCCTGTGAAAAACAAAGCGTCATATTGACCCTGATTCCTTCCGATACAAGCTGCTGCGCCGAGGCGAGTCCAACGTGAGTTATAGGCAGTTTGATATGCGCGTTCGGGATCCAGCGGTTCAGTTCACGCGCCTGCCGGAGAATGGTTTTTGCGGTCGTGTCGGCATCGGCA
>JBBUCR010000010.1:0-5370 GCA_038057695.1 Patescibacteria group bacterium
AGCGTTATCGGCCCCGCTGATGGTAGTAAGCCACGCAGCGTTTTGGGTGCCGCGGGACATGATGCTCCCCCTCCCCAAGAAGACGAAGGCGCGCCGGGACCCGGACAATTATAGAGAAACTGAATTACAAATAACTGAATAACTGAATCACCTATTGCTTCGCAATCAACTCTTTCGTTATTCAGTCATTCAGTTATTAGTCATACGTTATTCAGTACTCCTGTGGAACGAACTCCTAAACTCATTATCGGCATCGCCGTCTTTAGTCTGGTTGTTGTCGGCCTTATCGTCTACGCCTATTTTCAATCCCGCGAGTATCTGCGCGGGCCCGTACTCACGATAGATGAACCGCAAAATGGCTCATTCTCCACGACCTCCCTTGTCACCCTCGTGGGTCATGCTCGTAATATCTCCTTTCTGACGCTGAACGGCAAACAGGTGTTTACCGACGAGCAGGGACGTCTTCGGGAGTCGTTGCTTCTCCAAAACGGCTACAATATAATGACGCTTGAGGGAAAGGATCGGTTCGGGCATACGGTGGAGAAACGGCTAGAGTTGGTGTATAAGCCGGAGGCCGTGACAGCGGATTCAGGCCTCCCCGCCTTAGTTGAGGAGGGGAATGAAAGGGGTGGTGGTGTTTCGTCTGAAATCTTGAATCCTTAATCTTTAAATCCTTAACAAAAAAACATGTGCTGGAAATTGTGGCCGTATTGGATAAAGGGAGGAATATGGGGTGGAGTTGTCTATGGAATAGCGGTATTGTATTTATCCAAGACGATGGCTTCTTTTTCGTGGGTTATACCGATACCCCCTTGGATGGACATTGTCACACAACCGTTTATTTACGTGGTAACTTTTATCGGTGTATCCTTAAGATTGATAGGTATAGATCTTGAACTCCAGAATTCTGTGGGTATGATTGTTTGGTATACGTGTATGTTTCTTTCGGGTTTTCTTATGGGGGTAGTAGTCGGTTATCTCTACGGCAAATTCAAAAATAGGCGAAAAGTGGTATAATCAAACAATATGAAACGGACTCCTAAAAAGATAACCTTGCAAACGCTTGATACGAAAATAGGCGTTCTTGGGCAGTCGTTAGATAAGAAAATTGATGGTTGGGGGCAGTCGTTGGACAAGAAGATTGGCGGTCTTACTGATACTGTTGACGCACTTGCTCGCTCTACCAATGCAGGTTTTCTAGAAGTGAAGAAAGATGTGCGGGAGTTTAAGACAGAGATGACGGAATTCGTGCAAAAGACCTCCCTTACCCTTTTCAATCTTGATAGCCACGCCCGAACGGCGAACGAGCGCTTGGATGCGATTGAGAAGACGTTGGAACCGCTTATGTTCGCATCAGGTGCGACGCAACGGGAACTGCGCGAACACGAACGGCGTCTTTCACACATAGAACGAAAAGTTGGCGTAGTAAATAAATAATATGAACTGGAAATCATGGCCGTATTGGGTGAGAGGGGGAATGATAGCTGGAGTGCTGTCAGTTATTGTCGGGGGAATTTTTATGCAAGATAGCATGAATTCCGACATTATTACGGTAATTTATACACCAGCATTAGTGGCTATGTATTTGCCAAGAGGGGGGATATTTGTTTCTAGCCATCCGAGTTCATTTGAGGTATTAACCACAGTAACACTAAATGGCGCGGTGTACGGCATGATCATTGGTTGGTTTTACGACAAAATGAAGAATCGCAAGCAATTATCAACTAATCAGTAAGTTGTCATTCCCGCGGCGGAGCAGTAGTGAAATAGTCGTAGACTGCGGAGTAGTCACAGACTATGCGGGAATCCAGACTGGATCCCCGCATCCGCGAGGATGACAGAAAAGACTATGGCCTTCGGCAAACCAAAGAAAGAAAAAGAAGCGAAATCAATCGGCGCGAACATTGACGACACGATTAACGCCATCAAGACAAAGTTCGGCGAAGACTCCATTATGAAGCTCGGCGAGAAGCCTCATGTGGATGTAAACGCCATCTCCACTGGTTCCATCGGCTTGGACTTCGCGCTCGGAGTCGGAGGACTTCCGCGTGGCAGAATGATTGAAATCTTCGGCCCCGAATCATCCGGAAAAACCACACTCTCTCTGCACGTCATCGCTGAAGCGCAAAAAAAAGGCGGGATTTGTGCCTTTATTGACGCGGAACACGCGATGGACCCCGAGTACGCCAAACGCCTCGGCGTCAAAATAGACGAGCTACTTATTTCCCAACCGGACACAGGCGAGCAGGCGCTTGAAATCGTGGAATCGCTTGTCCGGAGCGGAAAGCTTGATGTGATTGTGATTGATAGTGTCGCGGCACTCACTCCGAAAGATGAAATCGAGGGAGATATGGGGCAGTCACACGTCGGTAAACAGGCACGGCTTATGTCGCAAGCTCTCCGGAAGCTCACGGCCATTGTTGCCCGTTCCAAGACCATCATCATCTTCATCAACCAAATCAGAATGCAAATCGGCGTGATGTTTGGTAATCCCGAAACAACACCGGGAGGCAAAGCGCTGAAGTTCTATACCTCCGTCCGTTTGGATATCCGCCGTATTGCGCAAATTAAGAAAGGAGACGAAGTGATGGGCGGACGCGTTCGCGTCAAAGTCGTGAAAAACAAAGTCGCCGCGCCGTTTAAGCAAACCGAGTTTGACCTGATGTACAACGAGGGGATTTCGCGTGAAGGCGAGCTGATTGCGCTTGGCGAAAAGCTGGGGCTTATGAAAAAATCCGGAACGTCCTACGAATATGATGGCGTGAAGCTCGGTCGTGGCTACGACGCGACCCGCCAGTTTTTGCGAGAAAACAAAAAAGTTTCCGGCGAAATCCTACGGGCTATCGTGAAGCAACTGAAGGAGGGCGGAGCGCTTGAGGCCGCGCCAAGCGCCGGAGAGAGCGAAGCGGAGTGAGCGTAAAACGTTATTCGGCAGCGTAGCGCGTATCGGTACGTGAAATGCGAAATGCGTGAAGACGTGTGGAAGACGCTACCGATTGACGATACGCGCGGCGTCACTGTATAACGCATGACGCTTTTACATCCCTGTGCTACCATAATTCTTAATTCCTTACTCATAACCCACTTTATAACATGTACTTAAACAAAGTCTTTCTCTATGGCAATCTCACCCGCGACCCGGAACTGAAAGCGCTCCCCAGTGGAAGCCAAGTGGCGGAATTTGCCGTCGCAACCAACCGTACCTACAAAGACAAAAACGGCGCGAAGCAAGAGGAAGTTGATTTCCACAACATCGTCGCGTTCGGAAAGACGGCAGAGATTATCGGACAGTATCTCAAAAAAGGGCGACCCGTTTTCGTGGAAGGTAGAATTCGGACGCGAAGTTGGGAATCAAAAGACGGCACGGGAAAGCGCTACAAGACCGAGATTGTGCTTGAGAATTTCCAGTTCGGCCCGAGTCTGCGGGACGGCGCTGGTGGAGGTGCTCCTCGTTCCGAATCACCGGCATCGTCCGTCCCGACGAACAAAGATGACGCGGGGCCAGGCATCCAGTATCCGCAGGAAGAAATTAACGCGGATGATATACCCTTTTAACGTGAAGACACGTTAAAAGGAATTTCTAATGTCGAATATCTAATATCTAAAAATACTGAACCCGAAACTCCTAACAAAGAAAAACCCGATTGATTTCGGGTTTTTTCTTTATTAGATATTCTTAGAGATTCGAAATTTGGTATTCGATATTTTCTTTGTGTTACCTCACCAAATACGGCAAGAGTCCCATAAACCGCGCGCGCTTTACCGCTATGGCGAGCTGGCGCTGGTACTTCGCGGAAACACCGGTGCGTTTCCCCGCGATGATACGGCCATGCGGGTTGAGAAACTTCTTCAAAAGTTCAATGTCCTTATAATCTATGTGTCTGATGTTATTTTGTGAAAAATAACACTGTTGGTCGCTTTTTTGCATATGCGTTACTTTACTGATTTATAATGATTTGAGCAATTTAACATATGATACTACTATACGAATTCTTACGAATGAAACGAGTAGTGCTAATGGGGATTTTCTGATTGGTACTATTGGTATCATTCGTACCCATTAGTATATTGGTATCGTTATGCCCTCTCCACATACTCCCCCATCTCCGTGTTGATGCGAACCATGTCTCCTTCGCCGATAAACATCGGGGCGTTAATGGTCGCTCCCGTTTCAAGGGTGATAACTTTGTTGCCGCCCTTCGCCGTATCGCCCTTTATCGCCGGCGGCGCCTCGGTAACCTTGAGTTCCACTTTAATGGGTAGCCTGATACTGATGAGCTTTTCTTCTTCCTCATCTCCTGCTCCCTCTTTCCATGTGAACGCGTCAACCAAGCTGTTTGGTTTCAGAAAGCGCCCGCCTGCTCCGACGATTTCCGAAGTAAATGAAAAACGCTTCGCCGGATTAGTGGCTTCACAAAACCAGAACTGGTTTTTGGTAGTGTACAGATACTTGATTTCGCGCGTGTGGATATCCGCCTCTTCCACCTTGTCCGCCTGATGGAACGTGACCTCGGTCACCTTTCCCGTAAAGAGGTTTTTCAGTTTGGTTTGGTTTACGGGCTTCCTTTGCTGCATGCGAAAAATATGTGCGTCAAGCACCTCATACGGGGCACCTTCGTACACGATGATCTTCTTTGAAAGGATTTCGTTGTAGTTTAACATGGAAGTAAAACTAATCTGCGAATGAACGAATGCAACCAATACCAACGAATAAGACTTCTCCGATTAGCATGTATAAGCAGAATTCGTGATTAGTTGATTGGTTTTACTCCGCCATCAGTTTCTCAATTGACTTATCAAGTTCCGTCTCGGAAACCGGGGCGCTTGCCGGCGCGTCTTTGGGAGCTTCTTTCCGCTCCGGACGCGTCACCCGCGGGCGTCCGAGCGTCATGGTTTGCTCGCGCACGGTCTTCACGAGGATAAAGCGGAGGACTTTTTCGTTTCCTTTGAACGCCTGTTCAATTCGCTTCGCACTCTCGGCAGATGCTTCAAACTTGACCCAGCCGAAATAGGCATTTGCATACGTGCGATACTCGCCTCCTGTCCGTTTCCGCATATGATACGCAAGCGCGCGGAGTCTAGGAAATTCTTCGGCGATAATCGCCACTTGTTCCGCGTCAAGCGCGTCTTTCAGCGCCGTCACCTCGCGTGGCAGCTCCTCCTCGGACACCGAAGGCACGACTAAATAGCCGACTTCATAGACGCGGCTCGGCGCATCCGCTGGCTGGTTCCCAGCCATTTCGATTGTCTCTTCCGTCATAATGAGTGCTTTGTGGATTAATATAGATAGCCGGACTAATGCGCGGCTACCAAAGCAAAGCCTTACAAGGCTATCATGGGAGCGTCTTTACCGCAACCTTCGGGGGGGGG
>JBBUCR010000011.1:0-2953 GCA_038057695.1 Patescibacteria group bacterium
ATAACCCTCAAGCGCGGAAGCACATCACTCGCTCCGAGGTTCCGAAAGAATGAGTCAAGCAATGTCGGGATTTCATTCTTCCTTTCCACGATTTCTCCCCCAATGAGCGTAACGAATTCCCCCGCGTCATGGATTCCTTTGCGAGGGCGACCGGGTCTGCGCTTCACAACCCAACCGCCTTCTTTGTTTTCCGAGACAATCACCCTCTCCTTAATAATCTCAACTGCAGACATATTCATATGAGTTTTCATATCATTCATCTCCTTTCCGAATAGGTGATGCCGAATGTAAAAGAACCAGCGCATGCGGCATACTCTTTTTGTAGAATAGGGCAGAAACTTCTGGTTGTCAACAAAAAAGCCCGACTCCACTTGAAGTAGGTCGGGCGCGACTGCGCGATTCCATTTTGAGATACTGTAACCACCCGCGGTTTTTCTCTTTCATCAATTTTTGCCTTGTGGGCAAAACCCCATGTGCAGTAGAAACAAAACAACGAGAATAAAAGAAAAAAAATGGCGAGGAGTGTGGCAAGTGGCAAATCCCCTGTCCCCCAATAGTAAAATAGAGCGCTAAGTACCAAAAACAACACTGCAACCGTAAAACATATCCAAGAAAGGATTGGCATAATGCCTCCTGTGGGTTGAATTTTTTCGAATCTAAACTTCCGCTATGCTAGGATAAATTCATGAAATAGTCAAATCCTAAATTCGTAAGTATCAACATCTCTGTTATTCCCGCGAATGCGGGAATCCAGTATTTCAAAAGAGTTTTCTGGATTTCCGCATTCGCGGGAATGACAAACGGGGACGGGAACAATCAACCAAAAGCAAGAATTTTTCGGGGGTGTGGAGAGTTACGCGGCGTTTTCTTGCATAGGAGTTCACCGCGTGGTAAGTTTATAAGAGTTTGAAGAAAGGAGTACCTTATGAAAATGAATGCTCGGGACTCGAGAGTGGAATCAACCAAGTAGATGGAGCAGAACTCGGTCGAGGCATATTTTAGAAAATTTAGGAGATTTGAAGTATTGTCTCACCAGGAGGTCATTCGTCTCTCAAAACGGTTTCGCCAAACTGGCGACATGGAAGCGCGAGAAAAACTGATCGTGCACCATTTGCGGCTTGTCATTCCCGTTGCCAAAAAGTATACTGGTTTCGGTTTGGATTTCCTGGAGCTTATACAGGAAGGGAATATCGGACTCATAAAAGCAGTGGAACGATTCGACCCTTCGCTTGGGTGGAGGTTAACCACATACGCTACAGAGTGGATACGGCAGAGCATAAGCCGTGCGGTTGCGAACCACGGACGCACGATTCGTCTGACGGAATATGCGCTTTGCAAGAACCGGAAGATGTTTCGCAAAGCCGAAAAGCTTGCTGAAGAACTGGGACGACAACCGACCGACATTGAACTCTCTATGGCGACAGAAGAGTCGGTAAATTTAGTCAAGCAATACTTCAATAATCCCGTCTTCGCGGTTTCTTTGAATACCCCGCTCGAGCCGTATAGCGACGACACAATGGAGGATATCATTCCCGACGAGAATTCCGTACGCCCATCCGAAAAAGCGGATCAGGAAACGCTTACCGCATACATTGAACAGGCGCTTCGCACTCTTACTGAACAAGAGCAGGTGGTGCTTAAGCACAGGTTCGGTTTTCTGGAAGGTGGAAGAAGGTTCACCCTTAGAGAAATAGGGCAGATGTTTAAGGTTACACGCGAGCGCATTCGCCAGATTGAGGCTAACGCGCTTTTGAAACTCCGGAATTCCCACAGGTTCAAGTTTCTCCAGACCGAACTGGAATAAATAATCGCTGTAGATGGCTACAGCGATTTTTTTAAGCGAAATCCGCGCAGAAATTCTCACTACTTGGTTTAGCCGTCTATATTTTGAATTCAATCACCCCAGTAATAGTCCGCCTCAGGCGGACACTATGGGGCAAGCATCCCCTAACATTTTGCGTTCAAAATGTCGGGCGACCAATTCGCGGCGGATTGGTTTAGCCGTCTATATCTTAAACTCCATCACATCCCCATCCTTGACTACATACTCTTTCCCTTCAGTCCGCAATAATCCTTTTTCCCGAGCCGCGGCGTAGGAACCGACGGAGAGAAGTGTATCCCATTTAATCACTTCCGCGCGGATGAATTTTTCGCGGAAGTCGGTGTGGATGGCGGCGCCCGCCGCGGGCGCCGCCGCTCCTTTCTTAATCGTCCACGCCCGCGTCTCATCTTCGCCTGTCGTAAAAAAAGTCATCAAACCAAGCACTTCATACGCTTTAGCAATAAGCGTATCAATGCCCGTTCCGAACACCGGGTCAATTTCAACAAACGCGCCCGGAACTTTTGCCTTGAAATCGCCGGCAACCGTCTGACTTGCTTCAGAGGTATTCAAAATATACAAAATCGGTTTTTGCGTGAGGAGTTGTAAATGTTTGACAAACGGCATCTCAATTTCTGATATCGGTTCGTCGAGCGTCAATCTGCCAGATTCCAGAACTTTTCGCAACCGCTCCAAAACTTCTTTTTCAATAATCGCATCCTTTTTCCCCGCCTTAACTTCTTTTCCCAAATTCACAAGCCGTTTGCAGACGACCTCCAAATCAGCAAGTACTAATTCAAGATTTATCACCTCAATATCATTAAATGGTTCCACCTTTCCAGCAACATGAATAATATCTTTGTCTTCAAAAACCCGTACCACTTCTGCAATGGCATCTACTTCGCGGATGTGCGAAAGAAACTTGTTGCCAAGCCCCTGTCCTTCCGCCGCGCCTTTCACCAAACCGGCAATGTCAACAAACTGTACCGCCGCCGGTACGGTTTTCTTGGAACGGCTGAACGCCGACAATTTTTGGAGCCGCTCGTCCGGCACCGCCACCACGCCGACCGACGGGTCTATCGTGCAAAACGGATAATTCTCGGCGGGTACGCTCTGTTTCGTGAGCGCGTTGAA
>JBBUCR010000012.1:0-2166 GCA_038057695.1 Patescibacteria group bacterium
CTTTTTTAACGGCTTGCGCGACGAGGCCGTCCCAGCTTTCCCCCGCTCCGGCAACGACGAGAACGGAATCCCCCTTACCAAAGGGGGTGGACGCATTCCGATGCGCCGGGGGTTGTAACAACCCTCCTGCCGAAGACGGCAGTGCTCCTAGTCTACGACTATCTAGACTTTCTAAGGGAGATTCCCATTCAATCCCATTGATTTCAATCTTTAACACAAGTGCGTTTAGAGTGCCGTTCGCGATGAGGATGTTTGACCCGCCTCCGAGAATCGCTACCGGTACTTCTTTTTCCCTCGCGAATGCGACAGCTCTTTCCACTTCTTCACGAGTCGTGGCGGAACAAAAATAGCGGGCGATTCCCCCGATTTTCATCGTCGTCAGTTCTTTAAGCGAAACGTGTTCTTGAATCTTCATGCGTATGCCAATACTAGTACAAAAAAACGCTTGTGCAAACGGTTGCCGAAACAGCCAACTAACACAAGCGAGCGACGATGTGTCCCGCTGACGTACCCAATAGATCGCGGGCAGTATTTCGTATGACGAGGCTCAACCTCGTTATTGTGGTTGAGGTTGAGCCTCGTCAGTTTTGTTTTTTGCTATACTTAACGGACAATGTCCCGCAAAATACAATTCGCCGAGGGAGAGTACTATCACCTTTATAATCGCGGAGCTGATAGAAGAACTGTGTTTGAAAATGACTCGGATAGAAAACGTTTTATGCTCTTGCTTTATTTATGTAATGGAAAAATTCCTTTTCGTTTTGACCGATTGCCTGCGTGGAAAGATAAAACTTCACTTGAGCTTGTTAAATCCGCGCTTGATGAAAAAATAGACTCTCCTATTATAGCCATCGGTGCGTTTTGTCTTATGCCAAATCACTTTCACCTGTTAGTGCGCGAAACAACGGAAAGTGGAATCAGTGCTTTTATGCATCGTCTTTCCACCGCGTATACCATGTACTTCAACATAGGCAGAAAAAGAGATGGGGTACTTTTTCAAGGGAGATTCAAGGCAAAACACGCAAAAACTGACACGTACCTGCGCTACCTGCTTTCATACATTCACCTTAATCCTATTAAGATGATTGAGCCGAAATGGAAAGAGAATGGTGTTAAAGACAGAAAGAAAGCGGAGCGCTATTTAGCGGAATATCCCTATTCAAGCTATTTTGACTATCGTGGCGTCAATCGACAGTTTTCTAAACTTCTCAACCGAGAGGAATTCCCCGATTACTTTCCGGAGAAGACAACATTTAATCATGAAATCTCCGAGTGGCTCCGATACGCCGACGAGGCTCAACCTCGTCATGGTTGAGGTTGAGCCTCGTCAGCCTTGTTAGGTTTACGGATTCCGGCCGGCTTTGATTTCGTTTATATAGTACTCGCCCTGCTGTTTGAAATCGGGGTTGAGTTCAATCGCCTTCTGCAGTTCGTCAATGGATTCCTTACGATTACCGTTCGCGATATAGGCGGCCGCGAGCGAGATGTGCGTTTGTGTGTCATTGGGATTAGCAGACAGCCTTTGTTGTAGCAGGCTAATCGCTTTCCCGATTTGTTTCATCTGGAAATACGCCTTCACAAGACGTTCGTCTGTGAGTATATTCACATCGGTTGTGGAGGCGAGAAGTTCGTCCGCGACGGGAAACTGTTTCGCATAGATTGCCGTGGCCGCGTACGCGAGCCGCGAGCCCATGTAATTCGGGGCGTTCTCAAAAGCCATCTTCATAAGCGAAAAAGCTTCGTCCGTTTTTCCCAGGCTCAAATAGGAATTGGAAAGTGAAAACGCGATTGTCTGCTTGTTCGGGGAAAGCGCGTGAGCTTTCTCAAGGTGCGGGAGCGCTTCCGTATATTGGCCGAGCTGATTAAAGAATCCACCGATAAACATGCGGAGTCGCGCGTCATTCGGCGCTCTATCAATCTCGCGTTGCATTGCCGTAAGCGCAAACGACACAAATTCAGCCTTCATGGACTCCGGTGCGTTTGACGCGGCGGCGATATTCGCGGCGGCTTGCATCGCTTGCTCTCCCACTTCCTGTGTTCCGACACTTTCCGCCGCGAAAGCCTGCTTATAGAACGATAGGTTTTCGGTGATGCCTTTTTGTTGAGGCCGGAGCGCCTGTATAAGGTCGCCAGCGACTCCGAGGGGACGAAGATTCACGTAATAGA
>JBBUCR010000013.1:0-1084 GCA_038057695.1 Patescibacteria group bacterium
GGGACCGAGAAAATAGAGGATGAGGAGCGCGATAACCATGGTGAGTGAGGTGTTCACCGAGCGGACGAATGTCTGTGCGACGCTCTCGCCGACGATGTGCTCAAATGGTTTGCGGTCCCGTATTTCGTGGGAAATGCGCAGATTTTCACGGACTCGGTCAAACACGACAATCGTGTCGTGCACGGAAAAGCCGACCACCACAAGAAGCGCGGTTACGAACAAAGTGTCCACCTCATAGCCAAGATATCGCCCGAGTATGGAAAACGCGCCTGTCGGAATAATGATGTTATGTATGAGACCGATAACCGTAATGATGCCGTACTTCCATGATGAAACCGGCTCGGAAACTTTGCGGAACGCGAAGGTAATAAAGAGGACGATGCAGATAATGACGAGGGCGACGGCAATAAACGATTTTCCTGCGGCTTCACGCCCCAAGAGAGGACCTACGGTATCAAATCGCTCTTCAACGACATGATATTTCCCACTCAAAGATACCGCCTCACGCACCTTGGTTTGCTCCATTTCCGTAAGATTCTTCATGCGGATAAGGTAGCCCGCTTCGCCGGTAGGGCGCACGGAGGCATTCACCTCAAGCGGTAAAAGCGTTTTCTCAATGTCCGCTCTTTCGGGCCGACCGTCGGGATATATCGCTTCAAGAAGCGAACCTCCGGTGAAGTCAAGCCCGGGCTTAAGTCCCCACAGTGCAAGCGCGATGAATGAAGCCAGTATCAGCACTACCGAGAAAATGTAAAATATTTTTCTGTATGTGACTACGAACATATGATTTTAAATTCGAAATTCGAATATCGAAATCCGAAACAATATCTAAATCTTAATTTTCAAATTCTTAAACATTTCAGGATTTGGAATTTGTTTCGGATTTCGGATTTCGTGTTTCGGATTTTACCGAACGCCTGAACTAAAAAGAAACCTCGACAGTTTTCCTGCCCCACGGACACCCAGCGCTTTCAATAGCGTTCTGGATGCGGTGATCGCGGTGAACATACTGGTAACCACGCCGATAAAGAAGACGAGCGCGAAGCCCTTGATGATGGACGTCCCGAACCAGAAAAGGATGATC
>JBBUCR010000014.1:0-5433 GCA_038057695.1 Patescibacteria group bacterium
TAACTTACCAGCTGGCTAATCCGGTGGGTCAAGTGCCACCGTCTGAGACGGACGGCGGATCCGATTGGAAAATTGAGGGGCACTATGTTGTCAAAACTGGTGGGGCGCCGGAAACGCGGATTGTGAGGATAGTAGAACCATGGGTTCGGCCCACTGTTTTGCTTACCGTCACAACTTTTACTGACATGCTCGTCACATTTGATGTGAGCGGTCTTGTTCAAATGAATGGGGAAACATCGTTTGAACGACCGAAAGTGGTAGTGGTAACGCAGGTGGGCGGTCCGTTCAGTGGTTCAGTTAATATGTCGCCTGATAAGCCGGCGAAGGTGGTTTTCAAAAATGGGACATATCGGATCCATTTTGAGTGGGAGAACTTCGGGAAGCCGAATACTCTGTACACGGGTCCAACTAGCGGCGGCGGGGAAGGAAAAGGTTAATCAGTTGATTCGCGCGGGCGCATCTGACTTCGGTCAGATGCGCCTGTTTTTATTTTTCTTTTCCCAATTTGTAAATAGTAGGCGATCGCTCACTATTTACAAGAAGCAAACGCATTTTGATTCGCACCGGCCGCGCGTTCTCGTCGGAGAATACGCGGTTTTTCATTTATTTGCATTTTGCCGTGTTTCTTGTTAATCTTTTTCAGTATCACTAACCGTTTTTCTTTTTTATTCGTAGCCATTCGTAGATTAGTATAATTCGTATTTTCGTATATTTATTTTATCATGAGCCAGGAACGCTTAATCAAACTCAACTGCTCCACGTGCAAACGCACGAATTACTGGAGCGAAAAGAACAAGAAAAAAGTGGAACGCAAAATAGAATTGCGCAAATTTTGTCAGTGGTGTAAAAAGCGGACGAAGCACAAAGAATCAAAGAAATGACACAAAAACAAGGAGCGTAGCAACTATGTTTTTGTGTCATCCCGCACCGGAGCAGTAGCGGAGTAGTCGTAGACTAGGATGCGGGGTCCAGTCGTAGCAAAAAAACCGCCGAGAGGCGGTTTTTGTTTCTACGGGCCCACCCCGACTCGAACGGGGAACCTCGCTTTTGGAGAGCGATGTTTTACCATTGAAACTATAGGCCCAATGGGAGAATCGTAGCATGAAATCAGGTTGAAATAAACTTCCGAACTTTCTCTTCAATAACGCTTTGTTCACTCGGTTTGAACCACCGTATTTCCTTATTCCGCTTAAACCATGTCATTTGGCGTTTTGCGTAGTGCCAGATTTCGGATTGCAACTCCGCAACCATTTCTTCCCGCGATATACGGCCTCGTAAAAAGCGGGACACGTATCGGTATTCAAGCCCAAGTTCTTCCATCCGTTTCCACGAAACTCTCTCGGTATGGAGCCTCTTTGCCTCCTCGATCATTCCACTGTCTATGCGTGCCGTAAGACGCAAGGCTATTTTCCCCTTCAGCTCATTTTTGGGAAGAGTAAGCCCTATATATAGCGGCTGAACCGCTATGCTGTTATTCTTAAGAATAACAGCACGGACAGGGACACGGCCGAGCACTGTGGCGATTTCAATCGCACGAACGAGACGTCGCGAGTTATGACGGTCAATAGTTTCCGCTCTCCCCGGGTCCAATTTTTGAAGCATTGCGAACAGGGAAGACACAGACTTTCTCTCAAGCTGTTTTCGTAACTTCGGATTAGGCGGCACTTCAGGAATCAAGACTCTGCCAAGCAAAGCGTCAATATAAAGTCCTGTTCCGCCACAGATAATCGGGAGTTTCCCGCGCGCTAAGATGTCATCAAGAGCTTTCTGTGCCAGTTTTGTGTATTTCGCAACGGTGAACTGCCGCCTCGGGTCGGTAACATCCAGCAGATGATGTGGAATACCGTGCATACCTTTTTTCGTCACTTTGCCTGTCCCGATATCAAGACCCGTATAGACCTGCCGCGAATCGGCGGAAATAATCTCGCCGCCGTACTTTCTTGCAAGTTCTACCGCAAGCTCGCTTTTCCCGACCGCCGTCGGGCCGACAATAACAATCAGTTTTCTTGAATTAGGATTCTTTTTCATGGTCAGTCTTATTCGCTTATTCGTACGAATAAGCGAATATGTATGCTATGATGGTATCATGAAAGAATATGAACGGGTACTCAAGGCCTTAGCGAATCGCAGGCGGCTCATCATTGTCGCAAGGCTGAAAAAAAGAAATGAAGCCACGGTTGGTGACATTGCCGAGTATCTCAACCTTTCTTTCAAATCCACATCAAAACATCTTGGCGTCCTATCAAAGAGCGACATTCTTGAAAAAAGACAACAAGGTCTTGAAGTATTTTACTTTCTCAATCCTAAACTACCTAAACTTGCCATATCTGTCATCTCACATCTATAACAACCCATCTGATTGGGCAATATCTGCATTATCTATTCGCTTATTCGCACGAATAAGCGAATAGAGGGGAGGGAGGAAAAGGTGGTGTTTGTGTTTTAGATTCCTTGTCTTACTATAGGTATATGTTTACGAGACCATTGAGGGATATCGGGAGTTCTGATGTGGCGAATACAGGGGGAAAAGGTGCATCGCTCGGCGAGATGGCGAGGGTAGGACTTCCAATTCCGCCCGGGTTTGTCGTGCTTGCAGGCGCATTCGAGCGGTTTTTAGAGAAAACGGACTTGAATGTCGAGGTTGATGCGATTCTCGATACGGTGAACCACCAGGAGATGCACACGGTGGAGCATGCATCGGAAAAGATTCAGGCGCTCATCCTGGCAGAGGAAATACCGAAAGACATCGCGCAGGAGATACGTTTACAATTCAAGATTCTCCATTCCGATTATGTCGCTGTGCGCTCCAGCGCCACGGCGGAGGACAGCGCCAGCGCGGCGTGGGCGGGACAGCTTGATAGTTTTCTCAATACGACCGAAAAAGATTTGCTCAAGAATGCGCAGAAATGCTGGGCGTCGCTCTTTACACCGCGCGCGATTTTTTACCGCCACGAAAAGGGGTTACATAAACAAAAAATCGGTGTTGCGGTCGTCGTGCAGAGAATGGTTGAGTCCGAAATTTCCGGAATCGCATTTTCGGTACATCCGGTTACCGAAGACAAAAATCAAATGATAATTGAAGCGGGGTTTGGTTTGGGCGAGGCGATTGTGTCTGGACAGATTACGCCGGATTCGTATGTCGTTGAAAAAAGCCCCCGCCGTATTTTGGACAAGAATGTTTCCGAGCAAAACAAGAAGTTGGTACGGTCTGATTCTCCCTTAGAAAAGGGAGCACTCCGATCTGAAGTCGGAGGAGGGATGTCAACAACCCCCGCCCCCCGCGTTTCGGAAAAAGCGGGGGGCACCCCCTTTGTTAAGGGGGATTCAAGGGAGCGCAACACATGGGTGCACATTCCCAAAACAGCAGGCACCCGTCAAAAGTTATCCGACCAACGCATTCTTGAACTTTCCGAACTCATTCTCAAAATCGAGACTCACTATGGCTTCCCGTGCGATATTGAGTGGACGCTCGAAAAAGATAAGTTCTACGTCCTCCAAAGCCGCCCGATTACGACGTTATCGCACAACGGACAGAAAACCAGTAGAAAAGACGGTTATGCTCATACTTTAAGTGATACCTATGATTTTCTTTGGACCGTTGGGTTTCCATATCTATACTGCTCGATGTATTTAGAGTCAGGATACACGGTGAGAGATTTTATTGCTATAAATCGTGGGCGGATACATACGCTTTTTGTTTCAAAGAAAGAGAGAAAGAAACTTTCCGATGAGGGATTTAATGTTTTCACTACTGATTTTGAAGCATATACGGCGCGCATTAGGCGAAGACATGCTGTAAACGAAAAGAAGATAGAGGAGTTTTTCTCGGTCAAGCTAGGTGGCTACTCCAACAAGGAACTCGCCGAAAGCTTCCGCGAGGCGGTACTATTTTGCATCAAGATGTGGACCGACTATTTCGTGCTTGAGTATCATAGCTCAGACAAGGTTCCGCAAACGCTTTCCGGCGGTGGTAACGGCAAGGATGTGGAAACACTCCAGAAAAATGTTGATGCGCTTGCAAAACTCAAATTACTTCAAAGACAGAGCCTCAATAAGACCTTCTATTTTCCGAATATCTTTGACAGCTATCTTGCTGAAATTGAACGACGGGTTGCACTCCGATTCGATATTCATAATTACAACTATTATGAACTCATTGACGCGCTTCTTGGAAAAGATATATCGTCCGTTCCTGACCGTTCAGGTTTCGTTGCTCGGGGCAAATCTTTAGGAGGGCAAGATATTATCGGGGAAGGAGCCGAAGAACTATACAGACGTTTACAGGAAGCTCCCGCATTTGGACAGTCAATCCGTGGGACTCCCGCAACAAAAGGATACTACAAGGGAGCGGTCAAACTTATTCACTTCAGTGTTGATACAGATTTTGTTAAGGAGGTACAAGATATGAAAGAAGGCGAAGTTCTGGTTTCTGGTTCGACCGGTCCCGAACTTATGCTTGCGTGTAAAAAGGCTGGGGCGATCATCACCGACGAAGGAGGTATCATCTCACACGCCGCCATTGTCTCTCGCGAACTCGGCATTCCCTGCATCATCGGCACGAAAATCGCCACGAAAGTCTTAAAAGACGGCGATATGGTGGAAGTGGATGCGGAGCGAGGGGTGGTGAAAATCCTTGCGAAAGCGGAAGAGCGAGAGACAACAGAAAAGAATAAGGGAGCGAGAAGACGATAGCAACGTTCAGCACTACTGTTCTGTAGTGCTGTGGCGGAGAGGGGAGTTGTGGGGGAATTAGAGTAATGGTTTTGAGAAGTTTTTTGTGATATAATTGGTGCATGAGAAAAAATACCCGATTTACCGTAGAATTTGAGCGAGAAACCGACAGACGCTGGATTGCAGAGATACGGGAATTACCCGGCGTACTTTGCTATGGAGCAACACGTAAGGCAGCGCAAGCGAAGGCGGAAGCACTTGCGCTTAGGGTTGTTGCTGAAAGATTGGAATCTGGCATTCAAATTTCAAGACTTACATCGGTTGAGTTTAGTCGCGCTTCATGAGCGAGTGGCCTTCGTCGAAGGCAGGCCGCGTATTTTCTGCCTTACTTCGAATCGGGTGGCACGTTAAACGAAGGGGCGGTTCGCATTTTGTGCTGGGACGATCAGGCTCGCCAGACTATGTATGGGCATTTCATGACCGTGAGGAAATCGGCCCAAAAATGCTTTCACGCATCGCAAAAAAGACCGGTCTTCGACCGGAAGATTTGTAGTAACTAGTTTATGTCGAGGGAGGGCACCCTGTACAAGTGGTGGGCGAGGAGAGAATCGAACTCTCATGATGTTGCCATCGCGGGATTTTGAGTCCCGTGCGTCTACCAATTCCGCCACTCGCCCACCAGCTATACAGGGCACGGCGAACTCCTCAAAGATTTTGCTTGCCCCGTAGTGAAGCGAGTCCGCGAGCTTCTACTACTGGGGA
>JBBUCR010000015.1:0-1318 GCA_038057695.1 Patescibacteria group bacterium
TTGAGCCGAATCTCATCACAACACAGGTGGAGCCACACGACACCTATGCCAAGCTGTTTGACCTCTTGAAACGGACGGCTGTCATTCTCTCCTCGTTCTGTGAGGATATGTGGCGATACATCAGCGACGACTGGGTAAAGCAGAAGGCGGCACTGGGCGAGGTAGGGTCATCGGTTATGCCGCACAAGGTTAACCCCATCAACTTTGAGAATGCCGAAGGGAATCTCAATTTTGCGATCTCACAGTGTGAATTCCTCGCTCGGCAACTGCCACGCATGCGTCTTCAGCGTCACTTGTCGGATTCAACGGTCATACGGAACTTCGGTGTTACGTTCGGCCACTTGCTTCTCGCCTGCAAAGAGATACTGACGGGCCTCGGCAAGATTGCCCCCGACCCGCGCGCGATGAAACAAGTACTTATGGAGCGTCCCGAAGTCATCGCGGAAGCATACCAGACCATTCTCCGCAGGGAAGGACTTACTGACCCGTACAAGCAACTTTCAGAGCTGACGCGGGGCAAACACGTCAGTCTCAAGGAACTTCGGACGTTTGTTCGTGGGCTGCACCTTACGCCTTCTGTGGAGAAAGAGCTCTTGACGCTCTCACCCGAGAAGTACACCGGACTTGCCAGTACGCTCGCCACGCTTCCGTGTGCGCCGTAGTGGCCGGTTTCCCCAAGTTTTGAACACGTATGGCGTTCGCGAGTTTCGCGAACGCCTTTTTGTATGCAAAAACAAAACCCCCCGCCTTGCGGCGGGGGTGTTTTGGTCGGGCTAGACGTTTGAGCATCTCCCGAACGAGCTAATCCGCCTTGTAGGGCGGACGCTCAAGCGAGTTAGGCTCGCTGTACGTTGACTGCGTTGAGGCCTTTCGGAGACTCTTCAGTCTCGAAAGAAACCTTATCTCCTTCCTGGAGATCGCTGAATTGCACACCTACGAGGGCCTTACTGTGAAAGAACAAGTCTTTCGAGAGGCCTTCGCCGGTAATGAATCCAAAACCTTTGTCAGTCAATTTCTTGATTGTTCCGGTCATTGATTTGCGTGAGTGATAAATACAAAGACTACGTTGTGAATCGACTTGTTCCTAACTCGCTTTGTGTCCGGAGATACTAGCATAGAAGGTGTTTTGTGTCAACGTATCGCGTGAGATGCCGATTAGTGAGGAGAAAAAAGCGAAAATTTGCTAGTATGTCCCCATGTTGCTCAATAACCAAAAAGCACACTTCAATTATGAATTTCTGGAAAGACTCGATGCTGGCATTGAGCTTCTTGGGTTTGAAGTGAAGTCCTTGCGGGCAAAGCTCGGCTCGCTTGAGGG
>JBBUCR010000016.1:0-2337 GCA_038057695.1 Patescibacteria group bacterium
TATGGACGAAGTAGAATTCAGTGAAGAAAAAGAGGATGACGCTTCCATCAGGAAGCTCTCTCGATTGGCGGCCGCAAACAAGAAGAGTTTCATTCGTTCGTTGCCCGTCATGCTCGGACTCGCGAAAGACGAAACGGGAACAGATCTGGTGCTCATCGGCATCGGCGCCACCGCGCTCGTTCTCGCGGCGGGCATCTTTCTGTACGCGCGGAGTATCTAGTAGTATGAGATTTCGGTGCGCCATCGGCATTGACGAAGTGGGTCGTGGCCCTTTGGCAGGTCCACTCTGCGTTGGAGCGTGTCTCGCGCGGATACCATTTTCCCTTCAATTCTCACAGACCTTTTCCGCGATACGAGATTCAAAGCAACTTACCGGACGAACACGCGAGGAATGGTTTTGCCGTATCGCGAAAGCCGCGGAGGCGGGGGAGTGCCAGTGGAGCACCGTCTGTGTCAGTGAAAAAGTCATAGATAGGCGGGGACTTTCCTACGCGCTCCGGAAAGCCATCAACACAGTCCTCAAAAGACTCGGAGCAACACCGGAGCTCTCCGATATTTTTCTGGATGGGGGCATCAAGGCTCCCCACGCCTTTCCCCGCCAGTGGACGATTATACGCGGCGACGAAAAAGTCCCACTCATCGCCGGCGCGTCCATTATGGCGAAAGTCCGACGCGACCGATATATGGTACGCCTCGCGAGACGCTATCCGCTGTATGGGTTTGAGAAACATAAGGGATATGGGACAAAGACCCACTATGAGGCGCTACGAAGACATGGACCCTGCGAAATACACCGAAGGAGCTTTTTACGCGGGTTTAGAGTAGATACGCTTAGCGAATAGCGCACACCTATGTCCGAACGGTTCGGACCGGTCTGGGACGAATGGGGGACACCCAGTCTACAGTCAGTCTACGACTACGTACGCTACGACTGCAAGCTGACTATTCCACCGCGCTCCGCGCGGGTCGGGGCGACCCCGCGGGGTTTAACGTGTTTGTGGTGCCGCTCTTACTCTTTACTCCTCGCAATGACGGCTTCACAAAGCCGTGAGAGGAGAGGTGTGGAGAGTTACTCCCGTGACCCTTCACAGGCCCCCCCTTTTCATAGTAGAATATGCCTTGTATGGAAACGCCCAAAACAACGCCAAAAGATTTCTTTTTATACGTCGGCGCGATGATTACGCTCTACTGGAGTGCGGGAGCGCTTATCGCGCTTTTATTCACCATTATTGATACCTCTTTTAGGGACGCGCTGAATGTGTATGTTGACCCATATTCAGGGGGCATCCGCTTCGCCATCGCTTCGCTTATCGTTGTTTTTCCGGTTTCGCTTAGCCTTTTGCGAACGGTTAAAAAGGAAGCGATTCGCACTCCGCAAAAATTATCGCTCCCGCTCCGCCGCTGGCTGTACGCGTTTACCATTTTTATTACCTCAATCGCCATGGCGGGCGACATCATAGCGCTTCTCAACAGTTTTCTCGGGGGCGAGCTTACCACCCGTTTTATTCTGAAAGTGGTAAGTGTGGTTGTCGTCGCGGGTATTATTTTCTGGTTTTGCCTTTCGGAAATTCGCGTCCGCGCGGGTGTGCCCGTTCGTATGCGGAAGGAATTTCTCTGGGGTTCGCCGATACTTGTTTTTGCGGCAATCGCGTGCGGTTTTGCTGTCATGGGGTCTCCGACCACTATTCGAAGTCTCCGGCTCGACAGCCAGCGAGTTTCGAACCTTCAGGATATTCAGTGGCGCATCGTGAATTACTGGCAACAAAAGGGGGTTCTCCCCGCGGCGCTTGAAGACCTACGCGACCCGATTTCTGGTTTTGTTATCCCGCTTGACCCTCGCACTGGCGAAGAGTATGAGTTTGTAAAGGGAAAGGAGCAGGCGTTTAGGCTCTGCGCCACGTTTGAGAAGGCAGACCCCGTACAAGGTGGCGGCACTACCGAAGTACCGCGTGGCCCCGTAAAACCTGTGTCGGTCTCGAGCAACGAAAATTGGTATCATGAGAGCGGGAGCTATTGTTTTGACCGAAATATTGACCCGGAGGTGTATGCGGTGAGACCTAAAAATCCATAATTAAGATTCTGAAAGGTTGAATTTGCCAAACAGCGAATTCAACTTTTCGTTTTTATCGGAACTCTTAAATAAAAAAGTCACGAACGAAGCATTCGTGACTTTTTGTTCCATATGCTACTTCTGCGCTATAGCGCAGAAGTAGCATATGCCTGTTGACTTTTGTTGTTCCTTGTTTAGTATGGGGGTAGAAAAGCGGGTTGTTTGACAATTCGCAAACATCAAATAATTCAGTAAATGAAAGGTTTGGTTATGGTGAATAAAGAAAT
>JBBUCR010000017.1:0-3061 GCA_038057695.1 Patescibacteria group bacterium
GTCGTTGTTGAACAGAAGGGCTGGACCGCCACGTTTTACGGAATGTCGGATCAGCTAGGCCAGCAAATTGGCGTCTACCAGCCGAACGCGTACGAAAAGGTGCATATACATCCTCTGTCCGAAACCCTCACTAAAAAAGATTTTGATAGTATCGGTGTTGCCATTTTCTCCGCCGGAACCGGTATGAGCATTTTGCGTCATATGAAAGAGGTGCGGGAGAAGTGCGGGAAGGACACACTTATCATTTTTGACCCCGGGCAGGTGATTTCTATCTTTTACGATAAAGCGCTTTTGGAAAAGACGCTCGCGCTCGCCGACATCTTTATCGGGAATGAGGCGGAAATCAAACAGCTTCAGTCAATTCTCGGCTACACGCACGATAAGCTCTTAGCAAAAGGCCTTTCTGCCGTTATTGAAACTCTCGGCGAAAAAGGTAGTGTCATCTACGCAACCGCTTCAAACTCAACTTTAGCAAACACTGACGGCCGTCAGTGTTTGCTAAATGTGAAAAAGACTCTCATTAAATCTGTGAGGGCGGAAAAAGTGGTGGAAGCCACAGGCGCCGGAGATGCCTACCGCGCGGGAATGGTTGCCAAACTCCTCGAAGGTAAAACATTAAAAGAATCCTGCGAATTCGGCGCGAAAATCGCCTCTCTCTCGGTCGCCTATCGCGGCGGGCAGACATACCGGATTAACTGAATAACTGAAACAGGTAACCGAATAACAAAGGCCTGCCAATACAGTAACTCTCCACACCCCACCCCCTCTCACGGCTTTGTGAAGCCGTCATTGCGAGGAATGAAGTGAAGCGAAATGACGAAGCAATCCAGAACATACGGCCCTACCGCTGGATTGCTTCGCTAGGCTCGCAATGACGGGTGTGGAGAGTTACCCAATACATGCTTGACAGGTATGTTTATGTCGTGCTATAATGCACACAGCGTTGTTCTCCGAAAAAAGAACGCGGTTTAACTGCTTGTGGCGGAAAAACTGTTCTTATATAGAGCGCTAAATCAACATCAACACACTATTCGTCCTATGAAATCAAACTTGTTCGTTCTCTTCTCCACCCTTATCACCGCGGCCTGCCTCAACGGAATCGTCCACTCCGCCTACGCCGCCGAAAAAGTCGCCGAGGAAATCAAAATCCATTCGCCCGAGGTGCAGGGACATCCTGGCACACTTTCCGACTATACCGAATACTACGGCGCGGGGCTTGGCGTCATTTGGGAGGGAACGAGCGATATCCTCTTGTTCCTGGACTCCAAGCGGTTCACTTTGACGAAGGCATTACAAACAGGACCGAAAAGCGTTGGGCTTACGTTTGCGTGGGCGCGAGCGAACCCAGCGAATCTGCCGCTCCGGGAAGTTACTCTTGAGTTTGAAAAACCTGTGAAGCCGAGCCGG
This sequence comes from Patescibacteria group bacterium, assembly GCA_038057695.1. GTDB lineage: Bacteria > Patescibacteriota > Minisyncoccia > Phycocordibacterales > UBA10002 > UBA10002. Next base: position 1,408 of record JBBUCR010000017.1, read on the forward strand.
ATTTGGCTGAATTACACGTTCGTGGACAAGTTGACGCCGGCGATGGTGAGCTTGAAAGAAAAGACTGCGGGCAAACACCCGCCAATGCTCCGGAAACTGCTGGCGTCATCCGGGAAGTAGTGCACTCGGTTTCTCCTACGCAAACCCACCCCAGGACTGCAAACTGCGGTGGGTTTTTGTTTTTCTATTTTCTATCTACCAACTACTATCTATTTTCTACCGGCTGCTACGCAAGCTCGCAAAGGACTCACCTTTGTAACAAAGGTGAGTCCTTTGCGTATTAGGTTTGTTTCTTACTTAAATCTTACAACTTTAATCTTAAATCTGTTTATACAAATATACCCGCTTGTGCCACGCTACCGGCTCCCAGTTCGGGAACGGGAACGAATGCGCGACGACGCGCGCGCCGGGACGGAGTTCCCTGCGTAATTTTTCTTCCAGCTTCGGCATAATGTAAGGCATACCGTAGATAACCACCGCGTCAAAAACAGAAACGTCTACATTCCAGAAGTTGGCCGTGTGTACGAACGCCTTTCCTTTGAGTCCCGCTCTTTTGATATTGTAGCGCGAGCGCCACACGAGCAGTGGGTTGTGCTCATAGCCGTGCGCTTCCGCACCCGCCTCGGCAAGCGCGATAAGAAGTCGTCCGTTGCCGCTCCCGAGGTCTACGGCTTTTTCCCATCTCCGGAGCGCAAGAAAATTCACGATATGCGGGACATAGTTACGCTTGGTCGGCACATAAAACGGCCCGCGCGCGAGCCAGACGAGCATAATGACACTTCCGATAGTTACCGTCACGTAAAAGACAATAATCATAGAGTAAGGTTTGATTCCTCTCGTCTACAGTCTACGACTGCAAGCTGACTACTCTCGCTTTATTAAAGGAGGTGCCGTCCACTGCGGAGGATTTAGAAATCCATCCTGCTTAAGAAAGCAGTGCTCCCTTTAGGAAAAGCTTGCGGTCGTAGACTGGGAGAATGAGCGTATTATACCCGCTCAATGAACCCGACGATAGCCTTGTGGTCGCTCACGCCTTCCACCAGCCGGACGTCCGAAACGAGGTATCCGCCCGTGCTAAACAATCCATCCACGACGTAGCGTAAATGTCCCGCGCGATGTAGATGAGGGTCAATGGAAGAGTCGTACGAAAGAGGAATATTATCGTGATAGCGCTCCGCGATTTTTCCCCATATTTCTCGTCCTCGCGGAGCGTTAAAGTCCCCGCACAATATGATTTCAGGGGACTGTGCCGCAACCGAAAGAAAAGCGTTGATATCGCTCCGCTGGGCATCATCCGCTACTCCGTCGGGTGTCCACGTAAAATGCGTGACGCCGAGCGTGAAGTCCTTGCCGTTTTTGGAAAACGTTCCACGGAGCAGTACTTTATTCCCTTCCCTCCCCTCTACGCAACGCGGAAGTGAAGAAGGTTCTCCCGAGTAATATGCCACATCGTATGTCATTTCAAAGCGGCTGAACATCGCGACGCCAAAAGGCTCTCCCATGACTTCCGCGTCAAAACCCGGACAGGCAAGAATGGCGGTGGGTACAAATTTACCCGTCATACCGAGTAACGTTTCAAAATACGGAATGTCCTGCTCCAAAAGCTCCTGAAAGCAGACAGCATCGGGCTGTTCCCTTTTCAAAAACGACGAAA
>JBBUCR010000018.1:0-4711 GCA_038057695.1 Patescibacteria group bacterium
TTTTTTGATTTCTTTATAGAACCTCGCTTGAGTGGATTTTGAAAAGCCAAAATGGCCGCCGGTGCCAAGTGTGATGAGTTTCGCGCCGGTTTTCGCGGCGAATTTCTTGGTACAGGAATAGGGAACCGAGCGGTCGTTTATGGCGTGGAAGATAAGCAGTTTTTTGCCGTCGAACGGTTTCTCTGGAACACCACCCCTCCCTAATCCTTCTCTGAACTGAGGGGAGGAGAGAAGAGTAATCGGACTATAGAACTCATTGTGGCTCAAACGATTCCAATTCTTTTTTGAAAAGCGATAACAGTTACCAAAACCTTTCTGGATAAATGCGCCGAGCTTGTCCATCGGTTCCTCCTTCGATGGCGCTTCCCAGTCTATCACCGGAGCAAACGCAACCGCTTTCGTCACGCGCGGGTCGCGTGAGCAGAGAATGGCCGCTGGTCCGCCAAAACTACCGCCGAAGATGAACAGCTTATAGCTTTTAGCTGATAGCTTATAGGACTTGCCGGACCACAAATCAACGAAACCTTTTGGGAGTTCATCAATGACATCCAAAATATCCAGATGGGGCGATTTCTTGAGAAACTCGCCGTTGCTTTCCATTGTCCCGCGGTAGCGGGGGAGAAACACCCAGTATCCCTTCTTTGCCCAAAATTCCAATACCTGCGGGAATCGGGGGAGTCCGGGCATTCCTTTGCAGAAAATAATCACCTTATCTGAAGGGCGAGCGAGCTTGCTACGTCGAAGCGTCTTCGCTGAGGCGGGCGGAAGGAATTCGCATACAATGTCTTTTTTGAATCTGGTTCGAAGTATTTCCATCGCTTATTTATGCCACACTAGAGACTTGAAGTAAAGATGTTCAAAGGGTTGTGGCTGTTTACAATACACCCATTGAAAACTTATCAACTTTTAACTAATAACTTCTAACCACCATGGAGCCAACCATAAACGACAATCCTTCGGCAAGAGTGATCGCTGCTCTTATTATCGGCCTTATCGTCGGTTTTCTTGCCGGCGCGTTCTGGCAGGCACGGCGTACCGGCGGAACGCTTCGGGATACCTCCGCGCAAGCGGCACAGACCGAGTCAAAATCGGGAACCTCCGCGGTAGTAAACAGCCCTGCCACAAGCACTACTGGAGTCGCGTTTGGAACGGCCACCTCAAAGAACGCACTTATCGTTGAAGACCAGGCCGCGGGGGGCATCGTGACGGTGAAGAGCGTTACCGTTGCGGAGACCGTATGGGTCGCGGTTCGCGAGATGAATTCTCTCGACGGCAAACTCGGCAATATCTTAGGCGCTGGAAAGGTCGGACAGGAAGCCAAGGAAGCAACGATTGAACTCCTCCGCCCCACAGTGGCGAATAAGGAATATGCGGTTGTGGTGTACCGAGATGTCGGCGCCCCCGCGTTCAATTATCGCGAGGATGTGCTTCTTCAGGGGATAGGAGCGAACTTCCGGACGAAGTAAAGATTAAGAGCGACACCACACAGGGCATTAAACCCTGTGGTGTCGCACCCGCTTCGCCCGCGACCCGCAGCTTCGCCGCGAGGCGAGAGCGAGGCGAGCCGAACGACCCTGCGTGGAGCGCGAGTCGTGTCCCCCCCCTTCGTCCTAGACCGGTCCGAACCGTTCGGACATAGGTGTGCGTTATTCGCTAAGCGTGTCTACTATGAATCAAAGTGTCGCGAGGGTATTGAGCATCGGCGGTATCGCCGTCATACCCACCGATACGCTGTATGGCGTTGTTGCGCGTGCGCACGATAAAGAGGCGGCCGCGCGCCTCTTTACGCTCCGTAGGGCCACAACACCAAAGCCGTTTATCATCTTAATTGACGATATCTCACGGCTTCCCGAATTTGGTGTGCGAATTACCCCCGCGGAGCAGACGTTTCTCAAAAAGATCTGGCCCGGTAAAGTAAGCGTTATTCTGCCGTGCTGGACGAAAAGATTTTCGTATCTTCACCTTGGGACAAACACACTGGCCTTCCGTCTCCCAAAGTCAAAGAAACTTCAGAAACTACTCGCCGAAACCGGACCACTTCTTGCACCGAGCGCGAATCCTGAAGGGCAACAACCGGCAAAGACCATTACCGAGGCGAAGAAATATTTTGGTAACACGGTGGATGCGTATTTCTCCGCAGGTAGAATGAGCGGGGAACCCTCTACGCTTGTCTCGCTTCTTAGCGGGAAGCCTGTGGTTTTGCGGGAAGGGGCGGTACAAATACCCACAACGTAACATTGCGCGTCCTTTGCAGGTTGTGTATGATGTCGGCTAAACGCCAAGGGGCGTCGCCCGTCCGCCACGGCGGAGTAAGGGTACAACTGAATAACGACCAAGCACTGTACGAACAGTGCTCGGTGCATATCAAGAGTGAGGGGAGAGCACTGGCTCAATGATCCTCCGGCAACCGGTTCTGTGAGAACAAGGTGCCCCTTCCAGCCCGAAAGGGAAGATACTTAGTCACTTCTTCCTTCTTCGGGAAGATTTTTTATTAATTTGGTAGAGAGGTTTCCAAATCAACCTCCCTCGGAAATCCGAATTTCCTCGGGACTCAGATTTTGTAAAGCTCGAAGCCATCGCTAACAAAATCAATCGATGCACATACACGATAGACGGACATACACCGTAGAAAGCGTTACGAGCGGTCATCCCGACAAAGTGTGCGACCAGATTTCGGATGCCGTCTTGGACGAATGCTTGCGTCAGGACCCGATGAGCCGCGTCGCCGTGGAGACCTTCGGGAGCCACGGACATCTCGTTCTCGGCGGTGAAGTCACCACGAAAGCGAAGATTGATTACAAAAATATTGCCGCGAAAGTGTATCGCGATATCGGCTACACGAAACCGCTGGATATTCAGGTCTTTATCGTACAGCAGTCACCGGACATCGCGCAGGGAGTAAACACGGGAGGCGCAGGCGACCAAGGCATTATGTACGGCTTCGCCACGAAGGAAACTCCGGAGTTTCTACCGACAGGTGTCGTACTAGTGCACAGAATGGCGCGGAGGCTCCAGGAAGCGAGGGAGAAAAAAGAAATAAAATGGCTGAAGCCCGACGGCAAAACGCAAATTACGATTCTTGACAACAAAATTGCCACCGCGCTTGTTTCCACCCAGCACGATGAGAGTGTCGGCAATGATGAGGTGGCAGAAACCATAACGAAAAAAATTATCGCGCCCGTCGTCGGCTCGCTGAAAGGTGTGAAAGTGCTTGTGAATCCTACGGGGAGTTTCGTACAGGGAGGATTTGAGGCGGACGCGGGACTTACCGGCAGGAAGATTATGGTGGACACCTATGGCGGGCTTATTTGCCACGGCGGAGGCGCGTTTTCGGGGAAAGACCTTACGAAAGTTGACCGCTCCGCCGCATATATGTGCCGATTCGTAGCGAAAAACCTCGTGGCGAACGGCTATGCGAAAGAGTGCCTTGTCTCGGTTGCGTACGCGATTGGCCACATTGACCCTTTAATGGTTCACGCGATTGATGAGAAAGGGAAAAGCCTCGCATCACTCGTGAAAAAGCATTTTGATTTCCGTCCGCTCGCGATTATTGAGCGGCTTGACCTCCGAAAACCGTGGTATCAGCAAACCGCAGCCTATGGTCATTTCGGAAAGAAGGGTTTGCCGTGGGAGAAAGTCATTAAACTCTAGTTGATACGAAACAACGAATTGAAGATACTAATGCAACGAAAAAATACGAATGCGCATTCGTATTTTTTCGTTGCATTAGTACCATTCGTAGATTAGTATCATAATATGGAAAAGGTCGCCATTTTTGATATTGACGGAACTATTTTCCGCTCCTCGCTGCTTATCCAAATTGTGGAGCGTTTTATTGAAGAAGGGATATTCAGCAAACACAAGGCGCAGGACTTCGCGCGCCAGAAGCTCGCGTGGATGGACCGCAAGGGCGGATATGACGACTACATCCAAGCTGTCGTTAAGGTTTTCGTACAGAATATAAAAGGGGTGGCTTATTCGGACTTTAGCCGTATCGGCGAGGAGGTGGTCGCGGAGCAGAAGGACCGCGTGTACCGTTTTACGCGCGACCTTATTAAAGACTTGCAAAAGAAAAATTATTTTTTGCTCGCCGTTTCGCATTCTCCGAAAGGCATCCTTGACCATTTCTGTAAACGGCTCGGGTTTGATAAAGTCTACGGCCTTATCTACGAGACGGGACCGACCGACCGATTCACCGGCAAGATTACCGAAGAAGCGTTTATGTTGAATAAGGCGGCGGTCGTTCAGCACGCGGTAGAGAAAGAAGGGCTGACACTCAAGGGTTCAATCGGAGTTGGAGACACCGAAAGCGACATCCCGTTTCTGGAATTGGTGGGCGAGCCGATTTGCTTTAACCCGAATTCAAAACTCTTTTCGCACGCCAAGCGTAACAAGTGGCGGGTGGTGGTGGAGCGCAAAGACGTTGTCTATGAAATAGAAAGTAGTAAGTAGTTAGCGGAAGATTTTTTTATTCTCCCTTATCAAAGGGAGCACTGCGTTCTTACGCAGGAGGGATGTTATACTTTCCTTGATGCAGCCAATGTTAGACAAAGTGAAACAAGAAGCCAAGACGCTTCGCGCGGAAGTCCGCGAACGCACGCTCGGTTTTATCACTGTAGGTCTCGGCCTTGTCGCCGGTCTCGCGTGGAACGACGCCATTAAAGCGTTGATTGCGAAGCCCAAACCACCGCTTCCGGCGGTGACTCTCCAC
>JBBUCR010000019.1:0-2801 GCA_038057695.1 Patescibacteria group bacterium
CTGCTTCTCTCGTCCTCCGCGAGCGCGATGGAGGCTTTGGAAACATGCTGCCTTTGCATCATTTCTTCAACATCGCTCTGGTACGTCCGAATGCGTGGAAGATCGCCCGAAACGCTCGGCGGGGCGGGAAGTTCGTTGTTTGAATCCGGCAAACGCTGGCGAAATTGTTCAGGAGGCATATCGTAAGTATATCGTCTTTGCGGGCGATATAAAATCCTAAACTCTAATATCTAAATCCTAAACAAAACCTAAATTCTAAATTCTAAATTAAAGATTCCAAACAAAGACAGTTGCGATTTGGTATTTTGATATTGGAATTTGTTTAGTATTTAGGATTTCGTATTTAGGATTTGCTTCATTAAACGGTCTTCCGTTTAATGAAGTTCGGGTCCGCGTCTTTGATGGAGAGCTTGATACGTCCGCGTTCAGCGTCTATTTCCTTCACGACAACGGGTACTTTGTCTCCTACCTTGAGTACCGATTCAACGCGGTCAATACGGAACGGGGCGATTTCGGAAACGTGCACCATACCGTCGGTGGTGGCATTCAGTTCAACGAACGCCCCGAACTCGGCAATTTTTACCACCGTTCCCGTAAGACGCTCCCCCGGCTTAAATTCGTGAGTAAGTTCCTCAATCATTTTTGCCGCTTTGTCCGCGCTTCCCTCCTTTCCGGAAATAAATATCGTTCCGTCTTCCTCAATATCAATCGCGTCAACGCCGGTCTTTTCCTTCATACCGTTAATCGTCTTGCCTCCCCCGCCGATAACGAGGCCAATCTGGTCTTTCTTCACTTTGATGATGATGATTTTCGGAGCGAGTGGCGAAATATCCGGCCGTGGCGCGGCGATTTCTTTCGTGATGACATCCAAGATTTTGTACCGTGCCTGTTTCGCTTTCTCAAACGCTTCAATAAGAACCGGAATCGGAATGCCATTCACCTTCACATCCATTTGTACTGCCGTCACGCCGGTCTTCGTGCCAGCGACTTTGAAGTCCATATCGCCGTGATGGTCTTCGGGTCCCTGAATATCGGTGAGTACCTTGTATTCTTTCGCGGTTCGCATCATTAAACCGGACGCAATACCGGCAACTGGACTTGTGATGGGTACTCCCCCATCCATAAGCGCGAGGGTTGAACCGCACACACTCCCCATTGACGTAGAGCCGTTTGAGGCGAAGGCTTCAGAAACGAGCCGGATGGTATACGGAAACTTTTCCATTGGCGGGATAACGGGGATAAGCGCCTTTTCCGCGAGCGCGCCGTGCCCTATCATACGGCGATTGGTAGAACCGATGCGTCCCGTTTCACCCGTAGAAAACGGCGGAAAGTTATAGTGGTGGAGGAACCGCTTTTTAGTTTCCTGGATTTCCATATTGTCAATAATCTGGGCATCTCCGGGGCCGCCCAGAGTGAGCACCGAGAGGATATGCGTCTGCCCGCGGTAAAAAAGACCGGAACCGTGGAGCATTTTGGAAACGCCGCCTGCTTTCGCGAAGAGCGTCCGCACGTCATCCATTCCCCGTCCGTCCGGCCGGCGGCTGTGGTCAATCGCCTCATTGTGAAGAAGCGCGTTTACCTCATCTTCAAATAAACTATCGGAAATACTTGGTTTCTCGGTGGGAAACCGCTCTTTGGCGATGGCCATCCATTCCCCCTTGAGTTCATAGATACGCGCATTACCGGCTTGTCCGAAGACATACTCCTTCAATCTTGGTGTTATCTTTTCGGCGAATAACGCCTTGAGTGTTTCTGGAGTGTCCGGAAGTGAAACCACCTGCTTCTTTTTCCCGATTTCACTGATAATCCTCTTTTGCCACGCCTGCAATTTCTCAATTTCTTCCGATGCTTCTTGGAGTCCCGCGACAATCGCGCTCTCCTGTACCTCCCTGCCCCCAACTTCAATCATGTTGATGAGGCCGTCTTTCCCGCATGCGACAATGTCCATTTCAAACTCGGGATTTTCCGAACGGTCTTTGTAAATTGGGTTAATGATGAGATGCAGAGTTTCTTTCAATTTTCCGATGCGGACGGCGGAAACCGGTCCGTTCCACGGAATATCGGATACGCCGAGCGCGAGAGACGCACCAATGACGGCAAGAATATCCGGGTCATCCTCATCAATGGACAAAATAGTAATAACGACCTGTACCTCACGGCGCGCGCGCTGGTCAAAGAGCGGGCGGACAGTGCGGTCCACGATACGTCCGGAAAGAACAGCCTCGTCGGTCGGTCTGCCCTCTCTGCGGATAAACCGCGAACCAAGAATTTCTCCAGCGGCATAAAAACGTTCTTCATAATCTACTGTGAGCGGGAAATAGTCCAGCTCTTTCTCACCTTTAGACATTGTCGCGGTCACGAGCGCGGTCGTGTTGCCGTACTTCATAATGACCGACCCGTTTGCCTGTTCGGCGAGGTCGCTAAACTCGGCGGTCAATTTCTTTCCGCCGACTTCTATAGAAAATTCCTTCTTTTGCATACAATACGAACCTACGAACACCGATACGAAAGTACGAACAAGAGTGTCATTCCCGCGTAGGCGGGAATCCAGTCTGTCCTGCTTTACTTGAATCAGCTCGTGGTTTGGGGTTGACCTCTAGAAAGAAGACCTGAACGTGCTGTTCAAATCTCTGTTTCCAGAGACCAACCGTTATTGATAATTATCGATAGTCTAGCAGAAACTCTTCAATTTTTATATTTGACTCTCACTATGTGTTTATTGTAAAGTATATGTAGATAGAGTCGGGCTACATTGACCCCCGAAGCCGAACACTCCTCTCGTTAGTTTGTAATACACCGAC
>JBBUCR010000020.1:0-1169 GCA_038057695.1 Patescibacteria group bacterium
GGTCAGCTTTACGCGACACTTGAAAAGAAATACGAAGATGACATCCTGATGCGTATGCAGAAACTGGAGCGCTCCGGCGAGGAACGTCTGGAAAAACGCGCGCAGGAAATCCTCACGACCGCCATTCAGCGCCTCGGAAACAGTGTTTCGCCCGACATTTTGACGACTGCCGTCAACATCCCGAATGATGAAATTAAGGGCAAGATTATCGGCAAAGAAGGCCGCAATATCAAGGCATTTGAACGCGTCACGGGTGTTGAAGTAATTGTAGACGACACGCCGGGAACGATTACCATTTCTTCGTTTGACCCGATTAGGCGCCAAGTCGCGCGTATTGCGCTTGAAAATCTTATCCTGGACGGCCGCATTCAGCCGGCAAAGATTGAGGGCATTGTTGAGAAAGCCCAGCAGGACATCAACAAAATCATCAAAGAGAAGGGCCAGCAAGCCGCGTATGAATGCGGGGTTATCAACCTTCCTCCGCAAGTGATTGCGATTCTGGGACGTCTGCATTTCCGCACGAGTTACGGGCAGAATGTTTTGCAACACTCCATTGAAATGTCCCACATTGCCGGAATGATTGCCGAGGAACTCAAGGCGAACGTGGCGATTGCCAAAGCGGGGGCGCTTCTCCACGACCTCGGTAAAGCGGTGGACCATGAGGTACAGGGGACGCATGTGGAAATCGGCAGGAGAATTATGCAGAAATTCGGCGTTGACCCGCTTGTGATAAAGGCGATGGAAGCACATCACGGCGAATATCCGTACGAAACGCTTGAATCTTATATTGTGCAGACCGCAGATGCCATTTCGGGCGCCCGTCCGGGAGCTCGGCGCGACACCGTGGAGAATTACCTCAAGCGCTTGGCCGAACTTGAAGCAATCGCCACCTCTTTTCCCGGTGTGGAAAAAGCCTATGCTTTGCAAGCCGGCCGCGAAATCCGCATTTTCGTCAAACCGGATGAGCTCGGTGATTTGGAAGCCAAGAATCTGGCAAGAAACATAGCTGACCGTGTTGAAAAAGAGCTCAAATACCCGGGTGAAATAAAGGTTAATGTGATTCGGGAACTGAGAACTATAGAATACGCACGGTAAGACCGTAACTCGTAACGGTGTAACTCTCCACACCCGTCATTGCGAGCACAGCGAAGCAATCCAGCGGTAGGGCC
>JBBUCR010000021.1:0-2257 GCA_038057695.1 Patescibacteria group bacterium
TTTACGCGTTCTCAACCGAGAATTGGTCACGCACGAAGGAGGAAGTCGGATATCTCATGGGATTACTCCATCTCCTGCTTTCCCGCGACGTTACACGAATAGCGAAGGAAGGGTACCGCATCCGCTGTATTGGCGAACGCGGGCGATTTTCTCCCGACCTACAAAAGCTTATGAATGGCGCGGAAGAGCTCACCGCCAAGAATACCGGCACAATGCTTGTGCTCGCGCTCTCGTATGGAGGGCGCGCGGAGATTTTAGCCGGCGTCCGGAAGATACTTTGCGGGAAGAAAACCGAAATTACCGAGACCGACTTTTCTTCCTCGCTGTGGAGTGCGGGGATTCCCGACCCCGATATGATTATTCGTCCCGGAGGGGAGAAACGGCTTTCCGGTTTTCTTACGTGGGGGAGTGTTTACAGCGAACTCTTTTTTACCGATACAAAGTGGCCCGATTTCTCTTTGGAGGAGTTTCAAGCTATGCTGGCGGAGTTCGGGACGCGGGAGCGCCGGATAGGCAAGTAATAACGAACAGCCGATAACTGAATCACTGAATAACCCATTGCTTCGCCATCAAACAATCAAAGTCTTTTGTTATTCAGTCATTCAGTAATACGTTATGCGTCATTCAGTTTCAGTGCTCTACGAAGACAAGGACGTACTGGTGATAAACAAACCGGCGGGCCTCGTCGTGCACTCCGATGGCAGAACGAAAGAGCCGACGCTTGTGGAGTGGATTCTGGCGAAGTACCCAGAGATTAAGGGAGTAGGTGATTTTAATGAAGAATATAGAATACAGAATATAGAATCTAGAAGAAATGCTCTAAATTCTAAATTCAAAATTCCAAATTCTGCCGAGGCTGACTTGCGACCCGGAATCGTTCACAGATTGGACAGGGAAACTTCGGGGGCGCTCATTATCGCCAAAAATCAGGACGCGTTTTATTTTCTCAAACATCAATTCAAGAAGCAGGAAGTGCGCAAAACCTATCACGCGTTCGTCTACGGCAAAGTAAGAAATGACGACGGTCTCATTGACCGGCCTATAGCGCGTAGCCGCACCAATCCGGTGCTGTGGTCCGCCACCCGCGGGCGGAAGGGAGAGGATAGAGAAGCGATAACGGAATATCGGGTGTTACAACGGGGAGGAAACTATACCTTTCTGGAATTGTATCCGCGTACCGGCCGCACGCACCAGCTCCGTGTGCACCTGAAGGCCATCAATTACCCCATCGTTTCTGACCGATTGTACGCTCCTACCCGCGAACCAGCGCTTGGTTTTAAACGGCTCGCGCTCCATTCGCGCTCCATCTCTTTCCTTCTGCCGAATGGGAAGCGGATTACTGCGGAAGCGCCCTATCCAGAGGATTTTGAGGCCGCCCTCAAAATCCTTAAGCACGAAATCCGAAATCCGAAATCCTAAACAAATTCCAATTCTTAAAATCAAGAAGTTCAAACAAATAAAGACTTCATTTCGGTATTTATTATTTTGGATTTAAGTATTGTTTCGGATTTCGATATTCGAATTTCGGATTTTCCGCCAATGTTGCCAATGGTTTAGAGGTATGCTACATTGCTGGAGCTATGCCAATCACCATTTCACCCGCACATACAGAAGAAAGAAAGAATCTTGACCTTCGGGCAGGGGATACGGTCCGCGTTTTGCAGAAAATCATTGAGCGAACCGTTGAGAAAGACAAGGTCAAAGAAAAAAGCCGCTTGCAAGCCTTTGAAGGCCTCATTCTTGCCCGAAAACATGGTGCCGAAGCCGGAGGGACTTTTACGGTGCGCCGTGTCATTGACGGGGTGGGGGTGGAGCGCATCTTTCCGCTTTTCGCGCCGACGATTGATAAAATTGAAATACTAAAGCGGGCAAAGGTTCGCCGCGCGAAGCTTTATCACATCCGCAAGAAAGCGACAAAAGAAATCAAGCGGGCGATGCGACACGAACGAATCCAGAAGAAAGAAACTCCGGTCATCGAGGTTCCGAAGGCCGAAGAAGCGAAAGCATAAAGTAATCCTTAATCCTTTATCTTTAATCCTTAACGAACCCACTTCGCGCAAGCGGGGTTTTACTTGAAAATTCAGAAGGTTTTGTCTATAGTGAGGAAGTCTCTCTGATAATGCGCGGGTGGCGAAATTGGTAGACGTTTACGCTTGAGGTGCGTAAGCCCTTACGGGCGTGGAGGTTCAAATCCTCTCCCGCGCACAACCAAACCGGCTTCTGGCCGGTTTTTGTGTGCGCGGAGCAAGGCAACTGC
>JBBUCR010000022.1:0-2489 GCA_038057695.1 Patescibacteria group bacterium
TCTGTCAGACCCCTCAATCATCTTGACCTTCGCAACGCGGTCGCTTCGGGGGTACAGCGCCGTAAATAAGAGCGAGTAATGACGAAGCGAGGGCGAACCAGATTGTAGAACTCATAACGTATAACGTATAACTGAATGACGGAATAACCAGTCAATCAGCCTGTCATTCCAGCGGCGAAGTAGTCGCAGACTATGCTGGAATCCAGATGATTAAGCAATGTAGCAAAGAATAACAGAGTTTTCGGTTTCCAGTAATTTGACAAGATATATGTATTAGTGTATAACATTATTGGCTTTGAAAAAACGTCTTTGCTACGCCAGAAAGGGCCTTTCTGTTACAAGACTTTTTCTGGTGTAGCAAAGCCCGAAGGCAGAGCTGAAAAGACCACCACGGTCAACACCAAAAAACAAAACGCGACAACATCCGCAAGGTATAGTCGCAACGGAAAGGCAGTATGAATCAAATAGACGAAAGCATCGTTGAAAATCCCTTCTCGGTGGTTGGATTGCTGGCAAAAACCACAAGGGCTTTTGGGAGGCAGGGTGGCACACCCGAGCTTCTGAACCAACTGGCAGAAGACACCACTCTGGTTCGCAAGCTTGTCTTGCTTCTGCAAAATGCTCGGGACAGGAGCAGATCGTATCGTCTCACGAGAGCTACGGGAACTGACCCTGAGGCAGCTCGGGACATGATTCCGGTCTTGGCAGAAATCAAGCTTGGCAAGCTTTTGAAATTGGAGGAGAGAGATATCGTTGTTTCTGCAATGCCAGCTCCTGTCCAGGCCGCAGAGTTTTTTGGCCACGGGACAAAAATCGGTACATTTACCGTCGTGCACAAAACAGGAGGTCTGCTGGATTTCCTTCCCACGACACTCCACTGCGCCGATACCTTCTCGGTGCAAGCCCACAATATCTTGACGAAAGTCATGTGGGACTCAATCGCGGTTGAGGAACTCGGAGGAGACTCTGTGTGTATGGATGCAAGCGGTTTTTGCTCGCTCGTCGGCTCGGCAGCGGAAGCTGTTGGCACAAACTCTGGTCATCCGTTTGGGGTGTTTAACAATGTCGTTCCGCTCGTGATTGGGACGAAACGGTACACTGCCTCCTTCCTGTTCTTCGGGACGAGGATAGAACTGGAAGTGAATGAGTTCGACACCTGCACATGGATTGGAGCGCACAGTCGCTTCATATCAAAAGTTCTCCACCCACAATAGGCACGAAGGTGCCTCTCACTTACAACTCCACGGAGCGCCAGTCGCTTCGCGGGGTTTTTCTTTTTGTGGTATAGTACGAACATGCAGAAGATTGATTTTGAATCAAAAAAAGCGGCAATCGCGGAGATTGCTAGAAAATACGGCCTTTCGTTCGTAGTCCTGTTCGGCTCGCAGGCGCGGGGCAAGACGCACCCGCAGAGCGATATTGATATAGGTGTCGCCAAACGCGCCGCTTCGTATTTTGAGGAAGCTCATGTGCCGCTCATTGATCTCGGCGGCGAGTTGTCCGACCTGTTCAGACGCGATGATTTGGAGGTGGTTAATTTGAGCGATGCCTCTCCGACGCTTATGCGCGTTGTGGTCCGCGATGCTCGCCTACTTTATGAGTCGGCTCCCGGCGAATTTGAGTCATGGAGACTTTTTGCCATCCGTGTCTGGATGGACACAGAATGGCTACGGGACAGGGCGCGCAAGCGTCTTAAGGCATGGGCGGCGTAAAAAGATGAAACATGAATTGCAAAACAAAATAAGGCTGTTCAAGAAATACCTTGATAAATTGCTTCCGTACACGGCTCTTTCCGACGAAGTGCTACTTGACGAACGTAATGCTGAAAAGCTCCACACTGCGGAACGATTGTTTCAGCTTTTGGTGGATGAAGCAATAGACATCAATACATTGCTTATAGAGCAAAAAACCGACGCTACACCTGACACCTATCGGGGAACGTTTCAGGAGTTGCCGTCGCTCGGTGTTCTTGACCGCGTTTTCGCAAACAAACTCTCTGATTCCGTGCGAGTGCGAAACCATATCGTCCACGAGTATGAGGACCTGAAATTATCCGAACTTATCGGCTACATCAAGCAATACAGCGAAATGTATAAGGACTACTTGAAGGCGATCATCACACAAACACTCTAAACTTTGTGTGCGCTAACGAAGGCGTCGGAATGACACCGACAGGCGAAGAGCCGAGAGGCCGCTTTTGTGTATCTTATTCTTTTTTCTCCTCCGGTCTTTCTTCTGTCTTCGGCGCTTCGGTTTTCTCTGTGGTTGTAGGTTGTAAGTCGTTGATTGTTGGTTCTTTCCTCGGTTCCGCTTCCGCAGTCGCAATCTCTTCGCCCTTCGCCGAACGAATATATATCTTCCAACCGGTGAGTTTCGCGGCGAGGCGCACGTTCTGTCCGCCCTTGCCGATAGCGAGCGATTGCTCCGATTCGGTCACCTCGACAACCGCCTTCTTTTCGGTCTCGTCAATCTTCAAGGAAATGACCTCC
>JBBUCR010000023.1:0-8952 GCA_038057695.1 Patescibacteria group bacterium
TTTCCCTCCAGCTGGGCGACGAAGTATTGGTTCCGAACTCCACGATGATTGCCACACCGAATTCGTGTCGCATTATCGGCCTCACACCGGTCTTGGTTGATATTGAAAAAGAAACCCTCTGTCTTGACCTCTCACAAGCGGAAAAGGCACTCACCTCTCGCACCAAGGCAATGATGTATGTCCCGCTCAATGGACGCTCCGGAAATATGGACGACGTCACCGCGTTCTGCAAAAAACACAATCTCTTTCTTATAGAAGATGCCGCCCAAGCGCTCGGTTCATATTACAAAGGAAAGCATTTCTTCAAGAAACATCTGGGCACATTCGGCGATATTGGCAGTTTTTCGTTCAGTTTATTCAAGATTATCTCAACAACACAAGGCGCGGCGCTTGTAACCAACAGCCCGGCTTTGTACGAGAAAATAAAACTCCTCAAGGATTTCGGACGGACCGGAAAAGGCCCCGACATCCACGACCATTTCGGCTTCAACTTCAAAATGTCGGGAGTGCTCGCTCTTATCGGAGTGGAGCAGTTTAAAAAACTTTCGTGGCGCATGAAGCGCAAGAAAGAAATGTACACACGCATTAAAGAAGGCCTCGCGGCTGTTCCACAAGTTGAATTCATCAAGACCGATGTGAGTGTCACCACCCCGTGGTTTATGGACATTTTCGTGGATGACCCGAAGGCACTCGCGGCGCATCTGAAAAAAGCGGGTATTGACACGCGTTTCTTCTATCCGCCGGTGCACACGCAGGAAATATACAAAAAAGACTATGCGGGAAGAAGTTTCCCCGTGAGTGAACGCTCTGCCGCGCGTGGGCTCTGGCTTCCCTCTTCTTCGCAACTTACGGATGAAGAAATAGACTGTATTATCGGAGCAATCAAAAAATTCTATAAAACAACATAAGAAAAAGGCCGGGAAGGTGTTCACCTCCCGACCCGTTACATCCAACCTCTCTTCCAAAAAAGGACTCGCGCGAGAATTTCCCGTGCGTACAAAATAAGTATTCCCCAAGGTACGGCCCCGGCAACTCTAATGGAGAAATACAGACTTTTCGTATCCGTGTAATCTCTTCCGCGCAAAGACAGGGGCGGAATCGGAAGTACGGTGAAGCCCTCTTTTTCCATAACCCACATAACTCTCCCGATATGAAGAGGAATGGCGAGGGTAAGCGCGAGCGCGGGAAACTTTTCGTGCTCCTCGCACCATTGCTTTTGGCAACCGATGACCGTCCTCGTGTTGTACTCTCCCGTTGAGCGGTCAAGCGGTGTATCGGCGGACGGAGGGCCAATGACCTTTGTGACGGAAACTCCAAGCTCTCGTGCGGCCATTGCGACGCCGAGCTGCGCCAGCACCGGAATCGCGGGATACCGTTCCGTTACCCGCTTTAACGCTTCCGCCAAAAGCATGTTTCCGCATCCGGGTGTGTTTCCGTTACAGAGTCCGACATCATGCGTTACCATGACGACCGATTGGCCTCGTGAACGAGCCAGCTGTATGTGCCGCTCGAACTCTTTCCAGTCTGGGTAGCGCACACGCCAAAAAAAGAAACAGCGAAGTAGTTTCTTCAAGGGACACCTCCTTTCTTTTTAAGTTTTTATGTCAAAAACGCTTTTAGCAGTATAGCATAGTGTGCTATATTTGTCAATATTCGGTCAGAGAAATTTCTTGTCGTCAATGAACGGGCCGTTCTTGAGCTCGTACGCGAGTGTGTCTTCCAAATAACGGACTTCGTGCGCAGTATCTAAGATAAGCATTGCTTCCCCTTCCTTTACGATTACTTTTTTAAAACAGTGCTTCTGTGCATCATGGAGGTCAAAACGTATTTTGCCTTTGATAACGACGAGACACTCCTGCAGGAGTTTGGTTTCTCGCCTTGCGGGAACATGATGGTGCGCTTTGGCAATATACCCTTTCGCGCGCTTCATAGTCATAATTTGGAGCGCGTCATTCGGTGAAGAAAGAGGGTGCGTTCCTTCACGCACGCTTCGAAGCGAGGCCTTTATGGCGACTAATTTCTTCCCTAAAAAGATTTTTTGCATAGAGTAATACTCAATCACCAAACACCAATAACAAAAAAGAAACAGGGGAAAGAACTAACCGCCATTTCGCAAATGCAGTTGTCCTCCTTTCTAAATCAAATGGGTGTTGTGTGTTCGGTCCCATTGGTTATTGATTATTGATATTTGGTTATTCTTACACTTGAAACTTCTGCTGAGTAACAACCGGGTGCCCTTCCGCCGCTTCCCGCTGTACATAGGCAAGGTCGGCTTCGGTCATAAGCTTCGCGAGACCGGAAAAGGTAGTCTGTGGCTTCCAATTGAGCACTTTCTGCGCTTTGGAAGAATCGCCTTGCAGAAACTCAACTTCGTTTGGTCGGAAATGAATGGGGTCTATTTCAATAACCGTCTGTCCGGTTTTCCGATCAATGCCTTTTTCCTCAAGCCACTTTCCCTTCCAGATAATATCCATACCGAGATGCTTCCCCGCTTCTTCCACCCATTCACGAACCGAGTGCGTTTCACCGGTTGCGATAAGAAAATCATCGGCCTCTTTATGCTGGAGTATTTTCCATATGGCTTCCACATAGTCTTTTGAATATCCCCAATCACGTTTTGCATCGAGATTACCGAGCTTCAATGTCTTTTGAAGACCGAGAGAGATGCGGGAGAGCCCTATAGTCACTTTGCGGGTAACGAAGTTAATACCGCGCCGCGGGGATTCGTGATTGAAGAGAATGCCGTTTGAGGCAAAAATGTTGTACCCGGTGCGGTAAATCTTGGTGATATGAAAGGCAAAGACCTTGGAAAGACCGTAGGGAGATTGGGGATTAAATGGCGTGGTTTCCTTCTGGGGGTTCTCCAGAATCTTGCCGAACATCTCGGATGAACTTGCCTGATAGTATCGTATCGGCATCTCCAGATTCCGAATTGTCTCAAGAATACGGAGTGGTCCTAAAGCGTTTGTGTTCACGGTAAACTCGGGAACATCAAAACTCACCCCGACATGGCTCTGCGCGCCCAAATTATAAAACTCATCCGGCTCCACCTTCTTAATGACGCGCAAAAGGTTGGAACTGTCGGAAAGGTCGGCGTAGGTCATATTGAACCCTTTCTTGCCGTAGAGATGGTCTACGCGTCCGGTATTCGGAAGACTCGCCCGCCTCTGAAGACCGTAGACCTCATACCCTTTTTCAAGGAGGAGCTCCGCAAGATAGGATCCGTCCTGCCCCGTGATACCGCTGATGATTGCTTTTTTGGCCATAAGAAGAAGTCTTTGTGATAGACAGTACAGCTATAACCCTAGAGCAACACCCTGTGTTATGAGCTACGCTTGCACAGGATATTCATGAAATAGGTGGGCATCGCCGCCCGCATCTCATCCTCCGTCTTTGGATTGAACGGGAGTAACGAACCGCCAACAATAGCGTACATAGTAAAACCGAAATCTTTGAGCGTTTCTAGAAACCTAAGCGGCTCCATACCTCCCGCTCGGAGCCATTCGGGAGCGAATTCGGTCACCAGTATGATAGCAGGGTTCTCTGCCAAAGTCTTTCGCATACCAAAGAGCGCCTTTGGCTCACCTCCCTCAATGTCCATTTTGATAAAATCGACGCGCGACAATCCCGCCTCCGCCACGATGCTATCAAGCGAATCCGCCGGAACTGTCAGTTTTGTCTTTCTAAATACCGCGGGAAGTTTTTCTATCACCGAACCGCATCCGCTTTTTTCATCGCTGTGATAGAAGTCAATCGTGCCATGTTGGTCACTCACCGCCACTTGCCGTGCCACTACGTTGGAACATTTGCTTACATTTTTTTTCAGGAGCTCGAAGATAAACGGGTCGGCTTCAAGCGCGAGTACTTTTCCTTTTTCCCCTGACAACTCCGAAAACAGCCGAGTGAAATAACCGATGTGAGCGCCGATATCAACGACGACCATACCCGGTGTAATCAAACTCCGGAAGACCGCCACGCTATCGGGCTCGTAGCGTCCGGTGAGCATTTCCCATCTCTGCTGACGAACATAGTTCTTGGGAAAATAAAATCCTTTCACCCGCGCGATGAAAGTAACGGCATTGTTAAGCACCGCCTTAATGAGCCCATCAAGCGGTGAAAAACTGAAATAGGTTTTGTATACTTCTCGGAGCGTCATAGATGGAAGGTTACCACGCAGTCTAAAATTGATACACTTTTACGTCTCCATCCGTGTATAAGACAGTACGAGACTGGAGTAGCTCTTCCGTGTCTGCCGACGGCTCCCCTTTTATTACAATATAATCCAAACGGTACTTCCGAAGCGCCTGCTCAAAATCTTCTTGCATAAACTGTTTATACTTGACCGGAAACTCTTTCAAGCGTTTTTCGAAAATAGGATCCGAAAAATCAGGAAAATCTTTCACTCCGAATACTCCCTGCCAATTGGAAGCAAGGTACCCTCCGGCCTCGTTTTTGTGCCCTTGCATATACCTGTCTATCTCCTCGGCGGATACGCCCCGGAGTCGCAGGGTGAAAAGATAGGCATCAAGCGAGCGATCCTCCGGCATAAGTGAATACAGTTCCGATGACGTATAGCGGTTGCAATGCGTGTAGGCCGGAATAATCGTATTGAGCATGATTGTTTCCGAACTGTCTTCATTAATGAATACCACGCAGTCCTTTTCTTTCGAGTTTAGCCAAGAAAATAAAGCCCCGTAATGCTGAATCCCCGCAAAATATGGGTAGGCCTGACGATACGCACTCACCTGTGTATAAATACCGAAGGAAAGAGACGAGAGTATGACCACCGATACCAATACTCCCCAGAGCGTCTTGCTGTGCTCGCGTACAATGCGAGACAAAAGCACCATGACGACAACCATAGCGAGCGGAATAGTATACTGAACAAAATGATATGGCCAAATAGTTCTTCCCGTCAGTATTTGCTGACTATATGCCCAAAAACCACCAAGTAGAAATGCGGACGTAAGGAGATGCCACGGCTCCAGAGTGACGGCAAGTGCTTTTTTTCTTTTCAAGAAGAAATCGGCCGCAATCGTCAGTAAAAAGAAAAGGAGGGTCACACACAAAAGTTTATTCACTATCGGATAGTGCGTGAGAAACAACCCGTTCCGCAGAACCGAGGAGCCATACCATGGACTCTGCGAGGCATGCCAGACCACAAAAAAGTAGGGGGTGGCGAACAGTATCCCGAGGAATACCGTAAGCGCGAGTACGCTGACTGCCTTGTACTCTTTACGAAAGAGGAGAAACAAGACGAGCATAGCGAGAATCGAGAGTGCGACACCCCAACTGAAAAAGTAACTTGAAAACATGCACGCGAGAAAAAAAGCTCCAAAAAACACCGCGCTTTTTCGGTACTTTGTGTTTCTCATAATCGCAAAAACGCATAACAGGAAAGAAAATAAAAAGAGCGCGCCAAGAATCGGATTAACCGGCCGTGCCCAAAGTAAAAAAGAAGCGGGAGCTTCTATACCCCGTAGGTATGAAAGTACCGTCCGGTAGTCAATGAGGTCGTAGCCAAGCACCACAAAAAGACCCCCCGCGACAGCATTCAACTTTGCTTGCCAGCCCCCGTCCCCCGTCAGACGGAGAATAAGTACGTAGACAAGCAGAAAAAGAATGACGGGTAATATGAATTTACTTACCGAGAGAACCGTGACGAGCGAGACACCGAATATGAGCGCGGGAAGCGCGTAGAGCCATTCACCGGCTGGAGGAGTGAGCGGGGGCTCCGCTTTATATTCAAACAAGAAGGGCGAGCCGAGCGTTCCATGTCCGTCAACGATATCGTGTATTCTCCCCAAATATGACTCTTCGTTCGCCGTCCGTAGCATTGCGACTCCTTGATACTCCCCGCCTAAAGACAGCGGAAACATAACCATTGGTAGGCCGTAGATAACGCTTATGAGGAGCGCGAATATGACCGCGAGAATATGCGTACGGAAAATGAATAGCATATTTTGGTATTATATCTTACTATGTCGTTTATGAAATCACTGTCCAAAGACTTCCTGAATGCACTGCGGTGCCCCGTCTGTAAACAAGGGGGGCTTTCCCTGAAGAAAGACGAGTGTGTCTGTGCCGTCTGCGCCGAACGCTTCCCCGTTCGTAATTCAAAACTCTGCTTCACCAAAGACGCCGACGCGAAGATGCAACAGTATGACGCGGAGGCAAAACAGTTCGTCAATCGCCTGAAATCATTGGTGAAAAGATGCCCGCCGTTGTTTATGTTTCTTACCTACGCAATTGGAAGCGTTTCCTACCTCGGAGAGCGGCCAGGGCGTACCATCCGAAAAGTGTTCGGTACGGACACTTCAAATAAAATAATCGTTAATGTCGGCTCGGGTATTACCAAGCTGCACCCTGACGTTATCAATCTTGATATCTTCCCGTTTAAGAACGTGGATATCGTAGCGGACGCTTCCTCGCTCCCCTTCAAAGATGCTTCGGTGGATATGCTCATTTCCGAGTCCACCATAGAACACACGCCGGACGCGGAAAGTGTTATACGCGAGATGCGCCGCGTCGTCAAACCGGGCGGATTCGTGTATATCAGCATTCCGTTCATTATGCCGTTCCATGCGTCTCCGAATGACTACAGCCGGCTAACGCACGAAGGGCTGAAGCAAAAATTTTCCGATTTCACACCGAAAAAAGTCGGGGAGCTGGGCGGCCCCGCTTCGGCGCTCGTTACGTTTCTTATGTATTTTCTCGCCTTGCCGTTTTCCTTGGTTTCCGGATCTGCGTACAATCTTGCGACGTACATTTTTATGGCGCTGTTATCTCCACTCCGGATATTTGATATCGTATTCAAGTTATTCCCAAAATCCGTGGAGGTTTCCGCCTTCATTTACTTTATCGGCGAAAAGAAGAAATAGCCGAGAATATCGGTTATTTTTAATCTTGAGAGTCTCCGTTCGCATGCGCCATTCGCTCCTAACCCGTCTGCCGACGGGCGGACTAGGGTAAGCGTATCTACCGCTTTTTGAATACCGAGACGTTATCCACGAGCCAAAATATGGCTCCCGCGTCGGCGAGAACTTTCCTGATTTTTTTGGTGTCTTCGGGAAGAAATTCAAATCCCTTTTTCCGAAATAGAGCGATCCAAAATGAGGGGTCTTGCTCATTGATGTGGTCGTGCCCTCCTTGTCCGATATGGGCGGCGGTAAAGACGACAAGGTCGCTTGCGCGAGTGATGTTATCCACGAGCGTTTCGGAGGTACTGGTGGGAATATGTTCAGCAACTTCAAAAGAGATGGCGCAGTCGTATTTCTCCGACACCGATACGAGTTTGGTGAGGTCGGCGAGCAGAAACTTCTTTTGGTCTATCGCGAGATTGCGCTTTGCCGCGGGGCTTCCATCAATACCAAATACGTCAGCCCCCAGTTTTTCAAACTCGCGTAAATAAATCCCGCATCCGCAGCCAAAGTCAATAACCTTCTTGGGTTTATAGAATGTAAAAATTGTTTTGGCAAGGATTTTCGGAGTCTGCTCCAAAACCGATTCGTGCCGTGCGACGCTGAAAAACGAATCATTGTAAATATACTCCAGAGGATTTCTTCCCGTGAGTAGACACCATTTCTTTATGAGGGAGCATCGTACTTTATCAAGCGCGGAAACCGCGGGCATGAGCCCGCATTTCCGGATTACTTTTTTCAAAGACGTTGAGATTTTGCTACATGTCATAGGTCACTTTTTTTGTTTCGCTCTGTATAGTAACGTACGGTACGTTCCAATCCGTCCCGTAAACCGACGAGTGGCTTCCAGCCGAGTTCTTTTCTTATCTTTCTGGTATCGGCAACAGCATATTTGGGGTCCCCCGGTCTTTCTCCCCTGTCCTCTAAAACAAACTCTTCACCGAGAATGTTCTCGAGTTCCCGCAAGATATCTATCATCCACATCCCTTCCCCGTTCCCCACGTTGTATACGTTAAAACCCCGTGCCTTTTCTCCGGCAAGCACCACGGCGCGAGCCACATCCTCCACAAAGATATAATCGCGTTTTTGTTTGCCCTTCCAATAGTACGGAACTTTTTTATGGGCGAGCGCGGCTTCAAGCCACATCGGGATGGCCCGTGGATTGTCGGGTTGTCCGTCATTCGGGCCATACACATTAAAAAAACGGAGCGCGGTTCCCTCTATGCCGAATGAATGGAAATAGGCACTCATCACCGATTCAAACGCAAGCTTGGAAGCGCCGTAGGGATTCAGCGGGCCGATAGGGTCGGTTTCAGAAATGGGAGTACGCTTCTTTCCGTTGTACGAAGCGGCGCTCGACGCATAGACCATTTTCTTCACCCCGAATTTCCGCATAGCGTCGAGAAGCCGTATGCCGTTCATGACGTTGTTCTCAAAGTAGATTTTTGGATTGGTCATTGAGTAATTGACGGTAGAGGTCGCGGCGAGATGAAAGACGACGGCGGTTCCGGGAAGTATTTTTTGGAGAAGCGTAGCGTCGCCAATAGAGCCTTCAAAAAAGGTAGCTCGTGTATCCACGAGATTCTTAAAGCCGGTTGAAAGGTCATCTATAACCGCAACCTTGAAGCCCGCATCGCACAACTGCTTCACGACGTGTGAACCTATAAATCCAGCACCACCGGTTACGAGTACTTTCCTCTTGCTAATTTCTTTTGTCATGTTATGTATCCCTACTCAATACTTTGAACGAATGTCGCGGGACGGAGGTGCTGGATAAATCCGGCCCCTCCGGTTACCACTACTTTTTTAGGATGCTCGGCCATGTACTTTTTTCCAAAGCTTATAGGTGTCCTTAAGCGACTCGAGAATAATGCGCGGGCGTACGAAAGCGATAATTCTTCCGCGCCGGCCGATTTCGGAGTCGGGAGAGCCGGTCGTCCTATGAAAGTGGTGCACCCCAACCTCGCCGATGGTGTATCCGTTTTGAAGCGCCGTGAGATACATTTCAACATTAACGACCCCTTGCGTGAGG
>JBBUCR010000024.1:0-7016 GCA_038057695.1 Patescibacteria group bacterium
TCCGCGACAGAGTCCATAATGCTTGCCCGACGGATTCAAATCGCCAAACTCCTTCTTTCTGGCTGGAGTTATGAACAAATAGAGCAAAAACTTGGAACCGGTCCGACGACTATTGCATCGGTACATCGTTGGCTACAGGGAGGTTTCGGTGGCTATGCGAACGCGATTCCGAAGTTGAAACAGGAGATTGAACGGCGTGACAAAGTTGCGGAACAGCGTCAGGAGGAAAGCGTGCCTCTGAGTTCCGCGTGGATGCGAAAACGATACCCACTACACTATTTGCTTGTAAACATAATGAGCGGAGACAAGGATCTTATACCACCTCGAAAACTTCGTCGGTGAATCCGTTTTTATGAGTTCTATTATACTACAGAGTATAGTAGAGCTGGAAAAGAAGAGAATTCACGTTAAATGTTAGAGTTTTACCGGCACATAATTTGCCGGCGCTTTTTCAAGATACGAAAGGAGTATATCGCGCGTAAGCAGTCCGCGTTGGGCGCCGATTCCTTGGACGACATAGGCGGAGTTAACGGGTGCCCACCGGAGCGCGTCGTGAACAGATTTGCCGAGGATAATCGCCGTGGTGAAGGTGGAGGCGAAAGCGTCGCCCGCGCCCGTGCGATTGAGCGGCGGTTTCGGGTCGGGATATATCGGCATAAACCAATACTCATTCATATGTCCGTCGTAGGCGTACGCACCATTCGGGCCATCGGTGATGCAGACGATTTTCGGGCCAAGCGCGTTCATTCCTTGTAGAAGTTTTTTAATGCTCGCCCCGTTATCCGTCCTAGCGGATTTTACGGGGTCGGTGTCATCCGTCCCGAGAATGCGCTGTGCTTCTTCCACGTTGCAGAAAAGCAAGCTTGACCGTTCATAGAGTTTCCGCAGTTTTTCTTTACCTAATTTCATCTGGAACGTGCCGGGCTGGAAGACAAGCTGGATCTCTGGGTGTTTTTCAAGATAACCGATAAGGTCAGAGTGATACTGCTCCGAATTTCCCCCGATTGAAGAAAGGTAAAGCCACTTCGGCGCGTGCTCTATCTCCGGTAGCCTATAAGCGTAGGTTTCGTGCTTGACGAGGATAGTTCGGTCGGCCTGAAACCAGAGCACATAGTGATAATTCGTTTTCGCATCCTTATGGACTCTTACGAAACTCGTATCCACATTTTCTTTTTTAAGGACTTCCGCGCATTCGCGGCCGTTTTCGTCGTCGCCGATATCCGTGACCAGTCCGGAAAAGAGGCCGAGACGCGCGGCGGAGACGGCGGCGTTTGAGGAATTGCCGACCGCGCGGACGACCTCCACGAATTCATACGGAATCTTATCTCCAAAACGCATACAGAGCTCGCGCTCCTTTTTCGGATTATCGGTTTCTATCCACGCGTCGGAGATCCGTATAAACGCGTCGGTTGTAATATCGCCGACAGCGAGAAAATCAAGTTGGTTGTTCATGTAGATAGTATACAGCTAACCCTGGCAGTATGGTATCATACTTCTTAATTCACTATTCTATGGCTACGATATACATCACCCGCAAAATCCCCGATATCGGGATTGCACTGCTTCGGGAAAAAGGTCTTGGGTTGGATATCAGTCCGAAAGACCGTCCGCTTACGAAACGCGAACTGGTAAGAGCACTTCGTCAAAGGCACTATGACGGGGTCCTCTGTTTGCTTACCGACACGATTGACGGTGAAGTATTTGATGCGGTTCCAAGCGCGAAAATCTTCGCGAACTACGCCGTCGGCACAAACAATATCAATCTTGAGGAAGCGAAAAAGCGCGGCGTCACGATAACGAACACTCCGGGCGCGCTGACGGAAGCGGTCGCGGAGCATACGCTCGCGCTTCTGTTTGCCGTCGTGAAGCGCGTTGTGGAAGGCGACACTTTTTTACGCAAAGGGAAATATAAAGGCTGGGGACCGGAGCTGTTTTTAGGCGAAGAACTGCAAGGGAAAACGCTGGGTATTATGGGCGCAGGGCGCATCGGCGGGCGGGTGGCGGAAGTCGTTTCAAAGGGATTGGGAATGACGGTCGTCTACTACGATATCAAACGAAATCTAGAGTTTGAACAATCTACCGGCGCGGCTTTCCGCGCGACTCCAGAAGAAGTTCTCAAAGAGGCGGACATCGTTTCTCTTCACGTTCCGCTCCTTCCGACAACCACACACCTTGTAAACGCGGAGCGCCTGCGGCTTATGAAGAAGACCTCCTATCTTATTAATACCTCGCGCGGGTCGGTCATAGACGAAGATGCGCTTGTAACAGCCCTCAAAACGGGTGCTATCCGCGGAGCGGCGCTTGATGTGTTTGAATTTGAGCCCAAGCTCGCGAAAGGACTCACCAAACTCCCCAATGTCGTGATGACCCCCCATACCGCCTCCGCCACCCGTACTGCCCGCGATGGTATGGCAAAGCTCGCGGCGGAGAACCTCATCGCATTTTTTGAGGGGAAGACGCCGCCGAATACGGTGTCGT
Organism: Patescibacteria group bacterium; assembly: GCA_038057695.1. Classification (GTDB taxonomy): domain Bacteria; phylum Patescibacteriota; class Minisyncoccia; order Phycocordibacterales; family UBA10002; genus UBA10002. The sequence continues at coordinate 2,479 of JBBUCR010000024.1, forward strand.
AAAACACCAAGCACAGTGCACAAAGACCAAACAAACATCACAAAGCACAGCTTACGAAAAACCAAACAGGCTGACAGGTTTGGTCCGTGTTTGGGAGAATGTGTGTTTTGTTTGGCTTTTTGGGAGGTTTGTGTTTTGTAAAGTTTCCGAGGATTTGTCTTTTTTTAAATCTTCGGGTATAGTATCGCCCTATGGCATTCGCGCTGAAGTACGAAAAACGGGACCCGAAGATGGCTCCGAGCACCGTACGAAACGCGGGAAAGATTCCCGCGGTGTTTTATGGCCGTAAACAGGTTTCCACTCCCATCACGGTTTCCATTAAAGAATTTGAAAAAGTTTGGAAAAAAGCGGGCGAAACGGCGGTTGTGAACCTCCAATCCGGAGACGAAGAAGTGCAGGCGCTGATTAAAGACGTTGACCGCCATCCTGTATTCGGCACCCCGCGTCACGCCGACTTTTATGTGTTTGAAAAGGGTCAGAAGCTCAAGATTAAAATCCCCATTGTCTTTGTCGGTACCTCGCCGGCTGTGAAAGACCTCGGCGCCGTACTCGTGAAGGTTATGCACGACCTTGACATTGAAGCCGCGCCGAAAGATTTGCCGCAAAAATTGGAAGTGGATATTTCTTTGCTTGCGGCGTTTGGCGACAATGTTACCGCGAAGGCAATCAAGCTTCCCGCCGGAGTCTCCCTCATCGCTTCCCCCGACGATATTGTGGCGTCCGTGTATGAACCGAAGGAAGAGGTGATTGAAGAAGCTCCGGTTGACCTCTCCGCCATTGAAGTGATGAAGAAGGGCAAGGAAGAAGCTCCGGCCGAAGAAGGCGCGGCATTGGCGGCAGAAGGCGGCGCGGCGGCTCCGAGAAAAGATGAGAAAAAAGAAGCGAAGAAAGGCTAAAACAATTCCGCTCAACGAAATTGTTCGCCCAACCGCGCGGAGCGGTTTAGGGAATCTCCAAAATATATTTTCAAGCACACAAGACAGGGACACCCTGTCTTGTGTGCTATCATTAACTGCGTATGCGAAATGCATCATTTTGCCCGTCTGTGATGCTCACGGCACTTATACTCGCGCCGTTTTTTGCGTCTGCGCAAAACGTGGAAGAACGCCGTGCCGTGCTTGAGAAGGAACTCTCGGCTATTGAAGCGCAAATCGCAGACCAACAGAAGATTCTTGACGTCCGCGCGCGCGAATCGGTGTCGCTTGAACGTGACGTCGCCATTTTAAGCGCAACGATTGAAAAGGCGAAACTCTCCATCAAGGCGCGCAGTCTTGAGATTGAACGCTTGGGCAAAGAGTCGGGGGAGAAGCAAGTCACCATCCTCAAGCTTTCCCAGAAAATTGACCGCGAGAAAGAATCGCTCGCGGAGCTTCTCCGTAAAACCGAACGAGCCGATTCGTTTTCACTTCCCGAAATCATGCTCGGCGGGAAAAATCTTTCCGCATTCTTTCAGGACATTGACGAGTACCGCGGCATCAAAGGGGCGCTTCGCGCGTCGTACACGGCTCTTGATTTCAATAAAAAGGAAACCGAGGCGGAGCGCGTCGCGCTTGAAAACAAGCGGGCGGAAGAAACGCAATTGCGGCAATTACAGGAGCTTGAAAAGCGGAAAGTGGAAACCCGGCAGGCGGAAAAGGCGCGGATTCTGAAAATCTCCAAAGGCATTGAGGCGGAATACCAGAAAATTATCAAAGCGAAACAACTTTCCGCCGCCCAGATACGCGCGGAACTCTTCACGCTCCGCGGCTCGGCGGCCATTCCATTCGGGAAAGCGCTTGAACTCGCGACCTCCGCGAGTAAAAAGACAGGAGTCCGTCCCGCGCTCATCCTCGGCGTCCTCGCGGAAGAATCAAACCTCGGCGAAAATGTCGGCACGGGGAATTGGCAGGTGGATATGAAAGCGCCCCGTGACACTGAACCTTTCTTGGATATCACGCGCCGATTAGGGCTTGACCCCGACAAAATGCCCGTGTCCAAAAAGCCGTGGTACGGCTACGGAGGCGCGATGGGTCCGGCGCAATTTATTCCCTCCACGTGGGTGCTGTATGAAGAGCGCATCGCGCGGGCGACAGGACACAATCCGCCGAATCCGTGGGAACCTTCCGACGCGATTATAGCCGCCGCGATTCTCCTTATGGACAACGGCGCGGACAAAGGCACCCTCGTGGCCGAGCGTCTCGCGGCGCTCCGCTACCTCGCGGGCTGGACCAATGCGACCAAAAAGGCGTACGCGTTTTACGGAGATGATGTGATGGAACTCGCGGCGAAGTACCAGAAGCAGATTGATATACTGAACAATTCGTGAGGACGAATTGTAATTTCCAAATCACAATTTTCAATTTCCAAACAAATCCAAAACACCAAGTCCAAAATCACAAACAGGGAAAAGAAAAAAGCGAAGCCGTGTGGCTTCGCTGTGTGGGATGTTTGAGAAACTTTTTATTTTCCTGTGGCGCCTTTCGGGGCGATGCGAAGGTAGTAGTCCGTACATCCTGCTATTTTGTCTTTGTTTTCCCCATCAAACTTCACTGTTACAGTCCACCCGATAGGGAAACAGGAATGTCGCGATGCTATCCCTTTTTTCCCGGCGCCGCAATAAGAGAACTCTCTATCATACCTTTTTCTAATCTCATTTTCTTTCTTGACTTCCACTGTATCACCTTCGTGAATGTGCTTGCCGTTGCAGTCAAACCCAATAATGCCTTCGGGTGGTTCCTTCAGGGATAGTAGCATTCTTTCTGTTCGTGTAATCATACCATTTCGTTTTTTGTTGTTGTGCGTTGTTATTCTGCGATATAGACTATCCTCCGAAAGGAATTTGTCAATTTTCGGCTTTTCTGCTATCGTATTCGTATTCCGATTCGCAGGTATTCGCAGATTGGTACAGATTCGTATATTGGTATATTCATTCGCATATGAAAAAGGATATTCATCCCCAATACTTTCCAGAAGCCAAAGCGACCTGCGCCTGCGGGGCGATTTTCGCCGTGGGGTCCACCCAGCCGGAACTTCGGGTGGAGATTTGCAGTCATTGCCACCCGTTCTACACGGGCGCCGACAAGATTGTGGACACCGCCGGACGCATTGACCGGTTCAAAGCCAAGACCGCGAAAAGCGCCGCAAAAAGGGCATCCTCCAAAAACAAGGCGTAGCGTTTCTCCCGTCGTTACTAGTGCCGGTGATGAACCGGCTACTTGGCATACATTAAAAACACAAAGCACAGTGTCCAAGAATCCAAACAAAGCACACATCACCAAAAAACCAAACGAAGAAATACTCGCTGTGATTTTTGTGTTTTGAATAGTTTGTGTTTTGTTTGGGCTTTGTGCAGTTTGTGTTTTGTGAAGTCTTACTCATTATGGATTTAGACAAATACAAACAAAACCATAAAACTACCTATCTCGCGGAAAGCCTTGAGCGCCTCCTCAAAGAAGAAGAGGAGCTTAAGGAGCTGCTCGCTGACCCGACGATGAAAGAGCTCGCGTCCAAAGACCTCGCGCATATTGAAGAGCAAAAAGTCGCGCTCAAGAATCAAATTGACTGCATCTTGAAGGAGGAGAAAGAAGAGGAAGCATTTCCGAACGAGCTTGTGCTTGAAGTGCGGGCAGGCGTGGGAGGCGATGAGGCCGCGCTGTTCGCGCGCAAACTCGCCGATATGTACAAGACCTTTTCCCAAAAACGGGGATGGTCGTTCACGATGATGGACGAATCGGCCGCGTCTATCGGCGGATATAAGGAGGCGTCGTTTGAAATCAACGGAAAAGGCGCATATAAGACGCTCCGATTTGAAACCGGCGTGCACCGTATTCAGCGCGTCCCCGACACGGAGAAGTCGGGACGCGTGCATACCTCTACCGCATCCGTGGCAATTCTTCCGATACGCGAGAAGGTAAACTTTGACGTGCCGCCTTCCGATATTGAAGTTGAGTTCTCCCGCGCCGGCGGGAAGGGAGGACAAAACGTCAACAAGGTGGAAACGGCCGTCCGGCTCACGCATAAACCGACCGGCATCGTGGTGCGGTGCACTTCGGAGCGTAGTCAGGGCAGGAACCGCGAAAAAGCGATGGGTATTCTTCTTTCCAAACTCCAGCAAATGAAAGAAAAAGAGGAGGCGAAAAAATACGCCGGTGCTCGTAAGACCCAGATTGGCACGGCAGACCGTTCGGAAAAGATTCGCACCTACAATGTCCTGCAGGACCGCGTCACCGACCACCGCGTCAAGGAGTCGTGGCACAATATACCGGCGATATTCGCGGGCGCGCTTGAGCCGATACTGGAAGTGTTAGAGCAAGCCAGCCAAGAAAAGACAGGATAAAGGCACAAAGCACAGTACATAAAAGACCAAACAAAACACAAAAAAGACAAACACAGACCAAGCTTTTTTCGCCCACTTTTGTTGTGTTTTGAGATTTTGTGCTTTGTTTGGGCTTTGTGCAGTCTGTGTTTTGTGCAATTTGAAGAAGTTGCGCCCACGCAACTTATTTGCTACACTCTCACTCCATGACCGACAAGGGACAGACCACAAACGACCCCGTTAT
>JBBUCR010000025.1:0-6695 GCA_038057695.1 Patescibacteria group bacterium
CTCGGTCTTATTTACGGCGCCGTTGCCGCTAGCCGTCTCTTGAAGAAGAGCGCGGGTTCGGTGCGGATGCAGGAAATTTCCGCCGCTATTAGAGAGGGAGCGAAAGCATATTTGAACCGCCAGTATAAGACCGTCGCCATTGTCGCTATCGTCCTCGCGGTTATTCTCTACTTTGCATTCGGCACAACTACCACTGTAGGATTCCTCGTCGGCGCGGTTCTTTCCGCCGCTGCCGGATACATCGGTATGAATGTTTCGGTGCGCGCCAACGCAAGAGTCGCGCAGGCCGCTTCGGTCGGGATGAAACAAGCTCTCGCGCTCGCCTTTCAAGGAGGAGCGATTACAGGCCTCCTCGTCGTCGGACTCGCGCTCCTCGGCGTCGCCGGATTTTTCGCCGTAACGGGAGATGTAAAAGCGCTTATCGGACTTTCATTCGGTGCCTCTCTCATCTCCGTCTTTGCGCGACTCGGCGGCGGCATCTTTACCAAAGCGGCCGATGTCGGTGCCGACCTCGTGGGTAAAGTGGAAGCGGGTATTCCCGAAGACGACCCCCGGAACCCCGCGGTTATCGCGGATAACGTGGGAGACAACGTGGGGGATTGTGCCGGAATGGCCGCCGACCTGTTTGAAACCTACGCCGTAACCGCCATCGCCACGATGCTCCTCGGTTCAATTATCTTCCCCGATTTCGCGAGCGCACTCCTCTACCCGCTCGCGCTCGGAGGCGTGGCGATTATCGCGTCTATTATCGGTACATTCTTCGTCCGTCTCGGTAAAAGCGGAAATATTATGGGCGCGCTCTACAAAGGCCTTATCGCGTCGGGACTTCTTTCGGCTATCGCGTTCTATCCCGTAACAACGCGTCTTATGGCGGGAAACGGACTCTATGAGGTAAACGCTCTCTTCATAGCGAGTCTCGTCGGTCTCATTGTCACCGGTCTTCTTGTGTGGATTACGGAATACTACACCGGTACATCGCACGCTCCCGTGCAGTCAATCGCGGCGGCTTCAAAATCGGGACATGGTACGAACATCATTCAGGGCCTTGCGATTTCCATGAAAGCGACGGCGCTTCCCTTACTTACCATCGTGGCAGGCATCCTCGCCGCGTATTATTTCGCGGGGCTCTATGGTATCGCCGTCGCCGCGATGAGCATGCTTTCAATGGCGGGGATTATTGTCGCGATTGACGCTTATGGTCCGATTACCGACAACGCGGGAGGCATCGCCGAGATGAGCAACTTACCGGAAAATGTGCGTGAAGTAACCGACGCGCTTGACGCGGTCGGCAATACGACCAAGGCGGTTACAAAAGGCTACGCCATCGGTTCGGCCGGGCTTGCCGCGCTCGTGCTCTTCTCTTCCTACACGCAGGAATTTGAATCCCTCGGCAAAACCCTTCAATTTGATTTGCGGGACCCGATGGTTATCGTCGGACTCTTTATCGGCGGACTTCTTCCCTACTACTTCGCGGCAATTTCAATGGAGTCGGTGAGAAAGGCCGCGAGCGCCGTTGTAGAAGAAGTGCGCAGACAGTTCCGTGAAATCAAAGGTATTATGGCCGGCACCGCGAAACCCGACTACAGCAAAGCGGTGGATATCGTGACGAAGGCGGCAATCAAAGAAATGATTGTCCCGGCGCTTATTCCGGTGCTTGCACCGATTCTTGTCGGCTTCCTCTTCGGCCCCGTGGCCCTCGGCGGCATGCTCGTCGGCTCGATTGTGACCGGCCTCTTTGTTGCGATTTCTATGACGAGCGGCGGCGGTGCATGGGACAACGCGAAAAAATATATTGAGAAAGGAAATTACGGCGGGAAAGGCTCCGATGCGCACAAAGCGGCGGTAACGGGTGACACGGTGGGAGACCCGTATAAGGACACTGCTGGACCAGCCATTAACCCAATGATAAAGATATTGAATATAGTAGCGTTGCTCCTGATTCCCTTCCTGTTGTAAAAACACAAAGCACAATACAGAAAGTCCAAACAAATATCAAAAACCCGAAAATCTTATATTTTCGGGTTTTTGGTGCTTTGTGTTTTCTTTTAAAAGAAATGGTATACTTTTCGCATATCATTAGAAGTACCTCCAATGGACCCGAATCAAATAGCGCAAAACAAAACGTCCGCGGAACCGCTCACCGAGCCTTCTGCGGAATCGGTCCTCCGCGATATCGCGGAACTTCGGGCGGAATTGTCCGCTTCCGACAAAGCGCCGAAAGTAGTTTCTTTGCCTCCTTTGAAAATGGAATCTCCTCGCGCGCCTGAAGTAGTTCCTCCGCCTCCTCCCCAGTCGGAACCCAAGCTCCCCAAACAGCCTGAAATCACGCCACTGCCTCCTAAAGTAAACTTGCCGAAACCGCCGGAGGATTTGCCACAGTCTACGACTATTCCATTACCGGAAAAACTGTTGACTCCGCCACCTCCTGCGCATCATCAAAAGACTCCATGGGGCGCGATTATCGGCATTGTGATTATCATCATCATCTTAATCGTGGGTGCGCTCTACTTCTGGGGCGCAAAGCTCGCGCGGGAAGACGTAGAGGAGCTTCTCCCCGAAACATCCGCAGATACGGACATTCTCCCGGAAGCGCTTCCCGAAGCGGCACTACCCGCGGAAACGGCTGATGAAACGGAAATCCTTGAAGACATTCCCAGTGAAGAAACAGCCTCCGCGGACATAACCGACAAAGCTGTAACGCTTCCTGAAATGATTGACGACGGTTTTATACCCGAAACTGATACGGGAGTAGCGCAGTAGAAGGAAAGCGCAAAGCATCGTACACAAAACCCAAACAAACTACTCAAAACCCGAAAACACAAAATTCTCGGGTTTTGAGTAGTTTGTGTTTTGTTCATTTTTTGTGTAGTTTGTGCTCTGTGCTAGATTACCTTTTAGTATGCAATACTTTTAGTATGCAATACTTTTAGTATGCAATACACCCTAAAAGAAAAGAAAACGCTTCCAAAATCGGAATTTCTGCTTGCGCTTGAAATTCCGGCGGAGGAGATTACGCGTCATCGCGCCCATGTGCTTTCACACCTCAAGAAAGATATGGAGCTCCCCGGCTTCCGGAAAGGATTCGTTCCCGAGCGGATTATCCGCGAACGGATGGGCGAACTCGCCATTTGGGAAGAGGCCGCGACGGACGCGCTTGGGGAAGCGCTCGCCGAAATCTTCCGCGCCGAGAAACTTGATGTGATTGGGCGTCCCCGCGTGGAACCGCAAAAGCTTGCGCCGGAGAATCCTGCCGAGTTTAAAGTAACGCTTTCGCTCTATCCGGATCTCACGCTTCCCGAATACAAAGAAATAGCCGCCGAGCGGAATAAAAAGGAAGCGGAACCTGTTTCCGTTGAAGAAAAAGAGATAGATGCCGTTATTTCCGAAATCAAAAAACAGCACGGAGCCGTCCGCCTGCCCCCGGAGAGTGGGCAGGCCACAGGTGCGAAAGATTTCGCGGTTACCGACGAAACGGTGAAAGAATTCGGCGCGTTTAGTACCGTGGCCGACTTTAGGGCGAAAGTGAAAGAGGGTCTCCTCTCGCACAAAGAAACACGGAATAAAGAAAAACGCCGTGCCGAGCTCTTGGACGTGCTCGCGGGGAAAGCCAAAGGCGACATACCCGAAGTGATGATTCTCGGCGAACTTGCCCGTATGGAAAGCGAGCTCCGCTCCGAGATTGAGCGGATGGGTGGCTCGTTTGACGCGTATCTCAAGGAAATCAAGAAAGACGCGGACGCGCTTAAAAAAGAGTGGCGTGAGGACGCCGAACGCCGGGCGCGGCTTCAGCTTATGCTCTTTCAGATTGCCCGCGCGGAGAAACTTACCGCGCCGGAAAAAGAAATAGAGGAGGAGGTGAAGCATCTTTTGGAACACTATAAGGACGCGTCACCGGAGAACGCATGGAGCTATGCGGAAACGCTTCTCACAAACCGCAACGTCATCCAATTTCTGGAAAAGCAACGATAATGCAGATGCCGAGAATGAATAATGTTACTACTACTACCACCGCCGGAGGCGGTGGTATGGCCGCTAGCCTGGAAGGCATGAATGTGGAAGACTAGACTTTTCGACTCACGCTCCTGCGGTCATCGTATCTGCATACAAGAGAGTGTCCCCCATTTCAGCGTGAAGATTGTGAATTACGAAACTCACTATTGTCATTGCGAGCACTTCGCTGTCGCTCTGCACAGGCTCCGCGAAGCAATCCAGAAACAAGGCCATGCATCCTGGATTGCTTCGGGCTTCGCCCTCGCAATGACAGTCCAGATTTGGGTTTCGTAATTCACAGTGAAGATTGAGAAACGGCCGCGTAGAGTGTTCGTAGACGCCTTGAGTTCAGCAATAGTATACGAACGTATACTATTGCTGGATGTTGTTTGAATGTGGAGTAGAACCTTGTGCAGAGTCACCGCCGGAGGCGGTGGTTTGGGCTTCGCAAGCAAGCGGACTCAAAATTAAGTTGGAGCCTGTTCATACTCTCATGCCTGAATGAATTGTTCAAAATTCGCAGTCTACGACTATTTCATTGCGAACATTGAGGGTTTCTAGGCAAGCTGCTTGAGATACGCTAACGAAAAAGACTCACTGTACAGCAGGATTTTGAACATTTCGGCAGGCAAGCTTTGTTTTTCGCCCTGGAATGCGATTAGAGCATGAACAGGCTCTTATTCGTATTTTCGTCCTAAACCCGTCCGACGGCGGGTCGGATGAGGGTATCTTTTTCGTATTTCTTAACTTATGTTGATAACTTCTGTGCAGAGAAAGCGAGAACGGCGTACAATATAAGCATTATTATTTCCTGTGTTAAATGTATATGAATAAATCACAACTTGCGGTCGGGCTTTTGGTCGCAGCCGTACTGGTCGGCGGAGTCGCTCTTACTCGTCCGTCCGGAATCGCGTCAAACGATTCAAGTCTCGCCGCTTCTGCAGTGGCGAAGGAAGGAAGCGCGATGGCACCGGTAGTCGTTCTCTTTAACGGAAGCGGCTTCTCGCCCGCGGTTGCTAAAATAACCCGCGGCCAGTCCATAGAATTCTTGAACATCAGTAAAACCGCGCTCCGAATTGCCCCGCTTGCAGACCCGAAAGACGGCTCCAGCGCGAATCTCGGTTTTGGAGCGACAAAGTCAATCGGAAAGGATGAATCGTTCGGAGTGTCGCTTACCCAGCCGGGTATTTGGGGGTATAAGAACCTGCAGGATCCTGATGTCGTCGGTGTCGTGATTGTAGAGTAAGACAAGGAAGCAACACGGACGAAAAACACGAAACAGTGCAAAAACCGCCCCGAGCGCATCGGAGCGGTTTTTTCGGTGTTCTTATGGCCTACTGATTCCGGAGTTTGTCAATTCATTTTTTGTTTGATACTCTTGGTCTGTCTTGTTCGTAATTCTTGTTTCGTTATTCCTAATTCATTCTTTCTATCTATGTCTATACTAATTCCCACCGTCATAGAGAAAACAACATACGGCGAACGCGCCTACGATATTTACTCGCGCCTCCTCAAAGAAAATATCATCTTCCTCGGCGGGCCGGTTGACGACCATGTCGCAAATATTACCATCGCCCAACTTCTCTTCCTCCAGTCGGAAGACCCGAAAAAAGAGGTGAACATCTACGTAAACTCACCGGGTGGCTCGGTTACCGCTACGATGGCCATCATTGATACGATGAACCACATCCAGAACGACGTGGCGACGACCTGCGTCGGCATCGCCGCTTCGGGTGCCGCGATGGTGCTTTCGGCAGGCAAGAAGGGCAAGCGCTATATCCTCCCGAACGCGGAAGTGATGATTCATCAGCCGCTCGGTGGGGTGGAAGGACAGGCCACCGATATCGCGATTACCGCGAAGCATATTCTCCAGACGAAGGAAAAACTCAATAGGATGCTCGCGGCAAACTGCGGCAAGCCGCTCGCCCAGATTGAAAAAGACGTGGAGCGCGATTTCTTTATGACCGCTGAAGAAGCCAAGAGATACGGGATTGTGGACAAGGTCATACAGGTCATTCAATAGTGCCTCCTCCTACCTCCTCTTTCCAAGGGGAGGATTTGAAATGGAGTGTCTTGTTCGTATTTTGTCCTAAACCCGTCCGACGGCGGGTCGGACGAGAGTATCTCCTTTCGTACGTTCATATTGTGTTGGACTTTTTCCCCTCTTTTTTGTTTACCCTCACCCCACCTTTGCAAAAAAGTTCCGGTGAGGGTATAGTTATTCCATTAACAAAAATGGTTAGTGGGTTTCGTTTTTTGAGCAACAATTCCCTTCGCGACTGAATGTTTTTACGTTATGTGGATTCAAAAACTCATATCTATAGGAACGAAAAACGCCTAAAAAGCGAGGTCTTTTAAAATTATGTCATTTAAACTCGTGGTGCTCCTTGCGAGCGCCGCGGGCATCGTCGGAATCGCACTCGGCTACTACCTTCGGCTGATCATTTCGCTTGGCAAGCGAGGCTCAATGGAGCTTCAGATCAAGTCTATGGAACTTCGGGCGACGGAGGAGGCGAAGAAAATCACGCTCCACGCGCAGGAAGAAGCGGCTAAAGTGCTTCACGAAGCCCGCAGTGAACAGAAGGAAAAAGAGGATAAACTCAAGAAAACAGAAGAACGTCTTATTAAAAAAGAAGACTTACTGGACAAGCGGCAGACCGACATTGATAAGGAGGTGGAGGATATCAAGCAGAAGATTGCCGAAG
>JBBUCR010000026.1:0-2465 GCA_038057695.1 Patescibacteria group bacterium
CGACAACCGCGACTACTCCGCTGTCGTACCCGCGGTATTCCATGCGGGTTAACCCTTCAAGCACGATGGGGAGCGCTTGCCGCTTGCCGACGTAACCTATTATTCCACACACGATAGTGCAATAAATTCTAAAATCTAAATTCTAAACAAAATCTAAATTTCAAAACTCAAATCCGGCTACACATACCTATAACTACACATATAAAGAAAATGTCGCAAAAATCCGACAAAGTCGGGTCTGTTTTACGCACTCGGGCTATGAGTACTAGTCCTCCGTACTCCGGTTGAACGCCAGCGCGAGCGCCACGAGCGCGAGCCCGAACAAATTTCTGGGAAGAAATTTGCGCGGGCGAGCGAGATACTAACTCCGATTAGAAAATACTAACGCCAGTGCAACAAGGGCAAGCGAAATGTCTCTAAAGAGAATATCAAGTTGATTTTGGTTGAAATAGACGATTGAACCGAGGAAGACCGCGGCGACAAGGGAAGAGAGAAAGATTTTCCACCCCGAAAGAATCCAGAGCGCGATGATAAGATGTACGCCCGCAATCAACAGAAGGAGTATGTCCTGGGATAATCCGACATTCTTTACGAATGCGGGAATGTATCCCAGCCAATCGTTCGGGTTTGTCCACATCCCATAGGCGGGATAGAGAAACGCAAACGAGAGTGCGGTTCGTAGTAGCAGGTTGGACGTTTTATTCATTTTGGTTTTGAAGCTGGTATTTAAAACACAAAGCACAGTATCCAAAGCCCAAACAAAACACAGATACTCAAAACACAAAAGAAAACTGAGTTTGTGGCGTTTGTGAAGTTTTGTGCTTTGTTTGGTTTTTGTGCGGTCTGTGTCTTGGATAGTTTACTCAATCACCTCAACCACGCCCTGCATACCGAGGTGAAAGCCGCAGGTATAAGGAAACGTGCCGGTTTTTTCAAAGGTGAATGAATATGAATTGCCCTTAATGATTGAGCCGCTACTGAAGAGTCCCGAATCGGAGCTCACGGTATGCATCGCATCGTCTTTATTCGTCCAAACCACCGTCGTACCTTTCCGTATGGTAAGGGGGCTTGGCGTAAACACAAACTTGGCAATCGTTATATCCGCTCGCGCGTCTTGTGGAATTATCGACGCGGCCGAAGTAATTGCTGGCGTCTTCTGTGCGGGAGCGGGGCTTACCTTTGTGGCGGAGGTCGCGGCGGGCACAATTTCCCCACCAGCATCCGTTCTTTGGAGAACAGGCGGGAAAGAAATCTCATCGCTCGGCGGATTCGTTGTTCCATCGGCCGTCCCAATCTCCACCGTCACGTTCCAAAACCAGACGCCAAGTCCGATGAGGATGACCACAATGATAGCAATAATGATGACAAGCATTTTCTTCATAGAGACACCCATTGAACACTACTCCGTGACGACGACCGTACCTCCCATTGTAGCATTAAGATGGTCGTGATAGTTCCAGGTCCCGACTTTTTCAAACGTAAACCGAAATATATCCTTGCCGCGCTCCGCGGTCTTGTATTGGTCAAACTCCGGATAGAGGAGGTGGGTCGGATGTTCATCCGAAGCGACAGACACGCGCTTGCCGGTTTTGTTTTGGAACACGACCGTTTCGCCCTTCTTAATCGTAACCGTTTTGGGCGAGAAGCCGGTCGCGTCATAGATAACAATCGTTTCTTTTTGGGTGCTTTCCGTTTCGCCCGTTACCGTGGTTTCTTTCGTGTCTGTGCCGGGAACGGGCATTACCGCCTCTACCGCCGCCGTGATATTTTCCGCCTTAATGTCCCCGCAGGATGTATAGGTCTTCGCGTCAGCGGCTGATTTGTGGACATTCACCGCGAGCGGTAATTCGGAAAGCAATTGGTCAAGCGTTACGGGAAGCGTTGTTTCCGACACGCCTTTCTCAACATTCGTGAGCGGATACTTCACCGCGTCGGGCTTCGGGCACGCGCCGATATGAATATGAGCCGGCTGTGCGGCGGTTGACACTTTTCCGGTAAGCGTGATATTCACTTTGATTGAGTCAGTACCGACACCCGTAATCAGTGCTTCTCCCGTTTGTCCGGATTTGTTCAGTTCACCAAGCGTTACTTTGAGCACGCGCGCGGCTTTCGCTGCTGCTACCGCTTCTTCGGCCGCCTTTTCCTTCGCCGCCTGTTCCTGTTTCGCCTGTTCCAATTTCCGCGCTTTGCTATCCGCCCCCAGTTTAATCACGTACGCCCCGACGCCGATGACGAGCACCGCGACAATAACCGACACGACAAGAGACATTCCTTTCTTTGTATGCATAGACATTCTTTGACACTAATTGATAATTGAGACGAATATCGTCTTACGCGCTTCAGTGTAACACCCTGCCGTTTCCGCAACCAGATTCAAGAATCCGAAAAGATATGGTAGAGTAGCGATTACTGGAGGGTTGCGAGAGCGGTTAATCGAACAGGTTGCTAACCTGTGACGGTCTTAA
>JBBUCR010000027.1:0-4545 GCA_038057695.1 Patescibacteria group bacterium
AGGAACACATATTCGCCAAGCGGATGCTTTTTGAAAAACGGGAGATGTTCAACAAGGAGACGCTCCATTACCGCTTCATCCACGAGCTTCCCTTCCCAGTCCCACATCACCTCCTCGGCGCCCACATCCTGCATCATAAGGAAACATTCGCGAAGCTCGTCGCGCGTTTCAATGAGCGTCTTCATATGCCAATACGGCCTCCCCGCGTGGTCGGGATGCTGTGAGAACATAACGCTCGGTATTTTCCGATTTGTTTTCATATTTCTTCGCAGGTATTCGCACTATTCGTATGTGTATTTAAAAAAATGACCCTCGCAGGGTCCTGAATAACGTACGCGTGACGAAAGGAACCCTTTAGAGTGCTTCGTTAACGTCCCGATTATTGTTGTTGCTTCCGCCCGTTTTCTTTACAACGAAAGTATACCCCCACACCAACTCTTTTGCAAAAAAAGTTGGTGTGGGGGTATGCTCCTGTGCCGCTTTTTTGCGAATTGGCGCTGGAGTGCGGCCTTTATCCACACCTCCGAGGAAATAAAAGGTATATACTTAAGGATAGCGTTTTACCCCCACACCAATCCGTCACAACGGATTGGTGTGGGGGCTTAGCAATAACCCACGTCTATGACTACAAAGAAGACTCTCCTTGCTCTCGGCGCGCTCGTCGTACTCGCCGTTGCCTTTTCGGTTTGGAATAAAAATGAACCGAGCGAAGTTTCGGTAGATGACTACACCTATTACGACGAGGACGCCCTCATTCCGAAACCTGTCTCGGCTACACCGCAGATTAAGGTTCCGGCAAGCAAGACTACCTCCCCCACGTATGTCGCTCCGGCCGTTTCCACCTCCCCTGTCCGTGTGCTTGAAAACGGGCAGTACATTAGCATCGTGAATCTTATGAATAAAGGTTTCGTGCCGCAGGCGGTATCCATTAATCGCGGCGAAAGCGTCCGTTTCGTCAACAAATCCGGAAACGCGATGCGGATTATGTCCGCCACGGAATATCTTGGCCTTGACCAACAACAAAGCGTTGGAATGAACGGCACCTTTGAACTCTCCTTCCCCCGCGTAGGAACCTGGGTCTTCACGAACGGCAGAAATCAGAGCGTTATCGGCATTGTGCACGTAAAGTAGTTTCTGATTTCCTCAACTGGAAATTATCAACGCCAATAAAGACACATAACGTACATGAATGTAACCGCTAAAAAATTATTCGGTGTTTTGTTGCTTGCCCTTATTTTCACGGCATCGCCAGCGCGTGCCGAAGCCGCAAGTGTGGACGGGTACTTGTTTTACGGAGCCACCTGTCCGCACTGCGCGAATGAAAAGAAGTTTTTGTCCGATGTCATTCAAAAAAAGTATCCCGAATTTCGCCTGCATCAATACGAGGTCTATTTCAACGACAAAAACATAGAGCTATTCCAAAAAACCGCGGAGAAATTGGAGTCACAAGCGGAAGCCGTACCGTTTCTCGTAATCGGCGACGAGTATTTTGTGGGATATTCCGAAGAAGTTACTCCGGGAGAAATAGAGCGCAGGGTGAAAGAATGCTCTCTTGGAGGGTGCCCTGATTCCGTGGGGCCTATTGTAGGCGTAACTGCCGTCCCGCCAAAGGAAGCAAAGCCGCCTGAACCCGAACAACCCAAAACTGTAGACTCCGCGACTGCGACCACCACAAGCGCCGGCGCCGGTAAAACCGAAAAAATGATTAATCTCCCGTTTGTAGGCAATGTGAACGCCCTTACTTTTTCCCTTCCGCTTCTTACCGTGATTATGGGACTTCTGGACGGCTTCAATCCCTGCGCCATGTGGACGCTTCTGTTTTTAATCAGCCTGCTTCTCGGAATGCAGGACCGCAAGAAAATGTGGCTTCTCGGAACCGCTTTCATCGCCGCCTCCGCCGCGGTCTACTTTATGTTTATGGCGGCGTGGCTCAATCTCATCATACTTTTGGGCTTCATGGTTTGGGTAAGAATCGCGCTCGGGCTTCTCGCGCTTTTTGGCGGCGGCTACAGCTTGAAGGAATACTTCACGAATAAAGACAACACTTGCAAGGTTGAAGAAAGCGACAACAAGCAAAAAATTTTTGAGAGACTTAAAGCGGTGGTTCAGCACAACAGTTTGTGGCTCGCGCTCGGAGGCATCATCGCTTTAGCGTTCGTGGTTAATCTTGTTGAGCTTATCTGCTCCGCAGGACTTCCCGCGGTTTACACGCAGGTCTTGGCGATAAACGAACTTCCGGGCTGGCAGCACTATTTCTATATTCTGCTCTATATTTTCTTCTTTATGCTGGACGATATGTTTGTCTTTATCGCGGCAATGGTTACGCTAAAGCTTACGGGTCTCACGACAAAATACACGAGAATGTCCCGCCTCATTGGCGGAGTGCTTATGCTGATTATCGGGCTTCTCCTCATCTTCAAGCCTGAGTGGCTTATTTTGGGATAGCGAGCGGATGGAAGAAAATCCGCCGGCAAGGTCCGCATCATCCTATCGTTCCCCCCGAGTTTTTGTCGGGTAGGTCATTAAATTATTTTTTGGATTTCTTCCTTAAGGTTCAACCTTGAGTCGGTAAAAAGGTTGAACCTTTATTTATCTTCCCCTGTTGCACGTTACTCGGATAAAGAGGAGCGACATAACGGCGGCAGGGTCAAAATCAATTTGATAAATGACGGGTAGTTTTCCGCTAATTGCTCTGTTTGATACGCAGACGGAAGTGACCAACGACGCCGTAGAGGACGCGCTTGGTGTCTCGGACCGAAGCGCGACTCGGTATCTGGAAGAGCCTGAGCAAGAGGGCAAAATCACGCAAATCGGCAGAACGGGCCGCTCTGTTTCCTATCGCGTAAAGTCGTAAATCGCCCACGCGACAAGTCGCAAAACAGCCAGTCGTTAGTAGTGAATAGTTGCCCGACTACTGCCCCCGTTTCCTCGGCTACACTTTACTTGGGTAAAGTATAGCCGAGGCCCAACGCCCTAAACCCGCCAACGGTTGGCGGGTTTATTATGGCTCCCCGGGTAGGACCATGAGTACATTTCTCTCCCTCGCCTCTCACCTCGCCGTCGCTCGGTTCGGACTGTGCACCGGCTCGCGGTTTCGCCTACTGGCGAAACATCGCTCCGCCGTTCGAGTCCTCCCCGCCGATGCAATGCATCGGTACAGTCGCAATGCGGAGCATTGCTCCCCGGGTAGGACTCGAACCTACAACCAATCGATTAACAGTCGATTGCTCTACCATTGAGCTACCGGGGAATGGCATCTTTCGCGCGCAAAACCGCGCGCGACGAATACTGGGCTATCATAGCAAAAACATACCTCTTTGCAAAAGTGGGTGGCCTTATACAAACTGTTGACTTTTCGGGCTCATACACTATCCTCTTACGAGAACACTTGAACCTCAACCGGAGCAACATATGAACACATGGGGAAACCCGACATTTACCTACACCTGTCCGAACAGCAATCACGCGTCCTGCATTGGACGCGACCAATGGGAAGGACATATCGGGGAAAGTTCCGTTGACTATGGCCAAAGAACCTTCCCTTTGCCGCGTTCCTACCGAAGACGCTGGCGGTTACACCGGCGTTGGCGGAGAAAACAGTAGTAACGTCCCATCTCCTCCTCCCTCCTTTCCCGCTCCCCAACCTTCCCTATCCACATCCTTACAAACTCCAGTTTGTAAGGATGTGGTACACTCATGATGTCTATGGGAAAGACAAAAACTCCAAAACAAATGGAGCGGCATCTCAAAGGAATGGCCAACCATTACCGCATCGCGATTCTGCTTCTCATTGAAGCACGGAAGAAAATAACCCTTGAGGAAATCATCAAAACACTCAAAGCCAATGAAAAAACGCTCGGCGAACACACGCGGAGGCTCTCTGCCGCCGGACTGGTTGCAAAGAAATACCGCGGACGATACGTGGAACATACTCTCTCGCCCTACGGACAGACGTTCGTCCGTTTTCTGAAATCATTTCAACACATCTAAAACACCCTTACAAACTGGAGTTTGTAGGGGTGTTGTTTCTGGGTGGAAGACGCGGATAATTTCTTCGTAGTGCTTATTATCTCTGCCGCCGTACTTTCTCCGGTTGCCGTTTTGCTTTTGTCTTTCAGCAAGGCAATCAACGTCAAGTTTGTTTTCTTCCTCTTGACGACTCTCTCGAGCGGCGCGCTACCCTATTCAGATTGGAGGTTGACCGAGGAACATGAACGGAAAATAAAAGCGGTATTGACCCCAGGGCAAGCCCTGGTTTAGAGGAACTCGCTTTGCTCGTACTCCGCGAGGCAGAGCCCCGCGGTATTAAACCCTTATATTTCTGTGAATTACGAAACTCGCGCTCTGCGTCTGTTCTGTCATTGCGAGCCGCCTTTAGCCGCGAGCGAAGCGTGGCGGGAAGCAATCCAGAAACAACCGGAACTCACTGCCTGGATTGCTTCGGGCTCCGCCCTCAGAGTGACGGAATCGGGAGTTTCGTAATTCACAGGATATTTCGTCTTCGCTCGGACGCCATGAAAACTAAGAAGTTTTCGCGGCGCTCCT
>JBBUCR010000028.1:0-4408 GCA_038057695.1 Patescibacteria group bacterium
CCGCGCCTGCGATTGATTGGAGTGGACCTGTGATGGTTCCGAGATAGAGGCCGCCTGTTCCAGAAACAGTGAGCGCAGTGGTGGAGGCGTAGGGCAAGACCGAGGCGGTCGTTGAGGTGGCGAGGTAATAAGCGGCGGTCGGGGTGGAGGTGGAGACAAGATTGCCGGAATTATTTATGGAGGTTAAAAGGTTGGCGCCCAGACCGGAGAAGGTGATGGTGGATGTCGCGGTAAGAGCCCCCCCGATATAGGTGTCGCCGCCGAGGTAGGTGTTGTGCGCCACGATATCGTTCCCGATAAAGTTGTGGGTGCCTTCTACTTCTATGTCGTACACCTGTTCCGCCGGCAACCGTTCAATTTTTACGACGGTGTCCCAGACTGCGTTTCCAAAGGGAGAATAAATCCCTCCCGCTTCGCGTGTGCTCCCTTTTGTAAAGGGAGAATGAGAAGGAGCGACGGCTATCTCTGTACCTTCAACAATCTCCGCCGCTTTGGTCCATCTGCCGTCTCTCCCGGTGGCAGAGGCATTATCCACAGAGCCGCTTGACAAACCAAACAGGGTGGCTATACTGGTAATACTTTTCTCCCATACCCGCCCATTTTGGGCGGGTGTTGGCTTTTTATAGGAGCCATCAGGTTCAATAGGGTAAACTAATTTGGGAATAATAGCGACCAACTCTTCCAATCTTGCATGAGTTTTAGCCACACCTCTTAAGGTCGTTGACATAAAATCTCTGCCGGCAATAACCGTCGTCCGTTTGCCTGCTTTATTCAACTCTTCAATCATTGGCGTAAAATCGCCATCTCCAGAGAAAAATACAAAATGGTCATAGCGAGGCATTTTCTTAAGAGCGTCTATTGTGATTTCAACATCAAAATTTGCTTTGGGCGCGAATAGTTTAATGCCCTTTTGATCCAAGCCCTTTGCTTCATTGATGAGAGCGACGCGCATACCAGCCGACAGGGACTCAAGCCAGCGTTTATTCTGATTATTGCTTAACAAATCAGAAAGCAAAACTCTGAAATATTGAACGGGTTTTGTAATAACTTCATAACCGGCGCGCCGCAACATATCAAAGAAAGAGCCGATTTTTTTATTTCTTTCATCCGTTCCGTAATAGAGCATTGTCTCGGATACTCCAACTGTATTGAGAGCATTTTTGAGTAATTTAATATCAATGGCCCATCCTTTACTTCTCGCCCAAGCTTTAATGTTAGCGTAGTCAATGAAGGCAATTACTCTCGTCTTTTTGTCTTTGTTGTCTTTGTTGTCTTTTGCCAAATACGGATGGTTACCCGTCGTCCTGATGGTCTTGCCGCTCGCGGTCGTGAATTTGTAAATCGGCTTGACGCCCATATCCATGAGCGCGTTCACCCTGCTCCAAACGATTCTGCCTGTATGCTCGTCAAGCGAGGCGATTTCGTCTCCTTCTTTGATGTCTTTGATGGCGACTTCGTCGTATTCGTAATCGTCGTCAAATCCTAAATCCGAATCTCTAAATCCTAAACAATTCCCAAGTTCTAAATCAAAATGTCCCAAACCTTTTTGTTTTAAATTTTGGTCATTGGATATTGGAGTTTGTCTAGAGTTTAGGATTTCGGATTTAGAATTTCGTCTGCGGCGCCGTCTGCGGCGGAGCTTGGTGTCCCCCGTTACGCACTGCCCGTGCACCGAGAGGAGACGCGCGGGAGAGGTCGTCCCCACTCCGACATTCCCCGCATAATCAATAATAAAAGCGGTGGAGGTGGAGGTGAGCGTTGAAGTAGAAACGGTAAAGAGCGGGGCCAAGCCGTTGGCGGCCACTCCGGCAATGGAAAATTTCGCCCACGGAGAGGAAGTGCCAATACCGACATTTGAATTGCGGTAAATGTCCGAGCCATTCACTGTCCAGTTTGAGAAAACCGCGGCAACGCCGTTTTGATACAAGCCGCCGGTGATATTGATGTCTCCCGCGACCGCGAGCGAAAAAGCCGGAGACGAAGTGCCGATGCCGACTTTACCTTGCGAGGTTACGATAAGCGCGGTTGAGGTGGCGGCACTGGTTGAAGTTGAAATGAGAAAAAGAGTATTCGTGGAATTAGACGCTCCGGCAAGCGAGAGACGCGCTGAAGGAGAAGTCGTCCCGATGCCGACATTGCCCGAACCGGACTCCACGACAAACTTGTCCGTCTGCACCGCGATGCCGCCCGCAAACGAAGAAGTGGCGGTTGTTGAGGTCGCCGTAAAATTTGTGGCAGACACCGTGCCAGTCGCGGCAACGGCAAACGGAGTGAATGTGCCATAGACGGTCGCGTCGCCTGAAACCGTGAGCGCGCCGCTTGCCGTTAAATCTCCGCCGACGGACGCGCCGCCGGTAAGCGTGAGGCCGCCACCTGAGAGAGAAGTGAAGGTGCCCCTCAGGTCAGAGACGGAAGTATTCGCCATGGTGCCGTCCGTAATCGTCGGGTTTAAGAGCCGGAGGTTGCTGGCCTGGTCCAGATTGTTGGTGGCCGCCACCGCGTTGTAGACGTTGTTGATGTACGTCGTGTTGCTCTGGGCTGCTTGAGCGCTGGAGAAACGGAGGGAGGCGATGTCCGCAGAAAGGCGTTCCTTGAGGAGTGCGAGCTTCCGGTCTACGTCGGCCTGTGTGAAGGAGGGTTCCTGAATGATGCGTAGAGCGACGCGTTCCGTCTCCCCAAGACCTCGCCCCGACTGGTCGGCAACGGAAGGAGCGACGGCAGGAGGGGCCACTACTGTGTTAGGAGTTGTTTGGACGGGCGTGCGTCCGGGTCCCGGCGCAGTCCCGAAAGATTGGGAAATCCCTTCCGTCTCCGAGCGCTCGCCCACTTTTCCGCCCAAAAAGGACTCGTCTACAGGCGGAAGGAGGGGGTGATACGAAGCGGAAGGTTCCGCTCTTTTCGGCGCTCTCGTGATTTCCGCGTTCCGCGCGAAGACGCGCCCGGTCAAAGAAGAAATACCGGAATAGGTGGCGCGGGCAAGAGACGCGAACGGCGTGAGGAGCCGCTCAAAAAGCGACGGTTCGGTGAACGAGCTTCGAGCTGCCGCTTGAAGCCTTGAAAAAACGCCGAGCGTTTCTGCACTCAGGTTCCCGAGCGATTTTGCCGAAACTTCGGCAAACATGCCGATAAGCGCAGGTCCGTCCCGAAGCGCGTTTATCGCGGCCACTCCGTCTTCCGCGAAACCGCGTGAGACATCCCGCGCCGCCGCGGCGAACGCAGTGAAGAAATCTTCACTAAGCCGCGAACTTGCCGACGCGATTGCCTTCCCTTCCGACAACAGAAAATCCGCGGAGGCGGCGCGGTGCGTCCGCGCGAACGAAGTGAACTCTTTGGCTCCGTCAAACACTTCACCTGCAACTTCACCCGCGAACCGAACGGAGGTGTGCACCGCGCCACGGAGCGCTTGCGAGTTCCACGCGAGATATGGTCCGAACACAATCGCGGTTGAAAGCGCGAGTACGCCTGCCTTCTGAATGAGAGCGGAAGAAAAGAGCGCCGGACCACCGGAGCGAAACGAACGCCCGCCCCCATTCAAAATGGATTTGGAAATTCTCCCAAACGGAATACGCGGGGATTCGCGAACGGAAGGGGCCGGCACAAACGGATGCGGCGCAGACTCCTCTGCAAGGGAGAGCCGCTCCGCTGGTACTGCGGAAATCTTTTCTTCAGTTGAGATGAGAGAGGGCTCCGCGACGCGCCTCACGGGAACATTCTCTTCGGCCAGCTGTGCGGCTGTCTTTGGCGTATGCTCTTTCCCATGGTTGCCATTAAAACGCTTCGCTTTTGACGGATGATGATTAAGGTCAAGCGCTTTATAGTAAAAAAGTGAATCTTCCTGAATAAACCATCCCTTTCCGATACGTCTACAGACGAGTTTCCCTCCACGGCAAAGCTGGCCGATATAGTCGGACGCAAAGCCTGTTGCCTTCGCCGCCTCGGAAGGGGAAATAAATTTTTTACCGTCAAAGAGAAGCTCAGATGCCATAGAGTATGTGTGCATCTATTATACGGACCGGCACCCGAGAACAGGTCAAAAATGTTGATAAAACCCCCACTTCTCGAAACGGCGAGGTGTGGTTAAAGCGCGATGCCCGATTTCGGCAAGCATGAGAATGTTCGGTTGCAAAAGATATCCGCCTTTCTGTCAAAAAACGCGTATGTGTTTAGAAAAAGAAAACCGGAGAGGACGAAAATATACTCAGATGTGAATACACCGCGAAGTAGAGCCGTGTTCGGGAAAGGGACTTTATATTTCCCTCTTTGTTTCATAGAGAGCTCCTTTTGAAGATTTCTTTGAAAACTCGCGTGAAACAGGAGAGGTTCCCTTTGAGGGCTACTCTCGGCCTGAAATTGAAAAAGCTTTTTCCAAAAATGAATGCGCCGAAAAAGATTCCAAATTTGTTTCACT
>JBBUCR010000029.1:0-9211 GCA_038057695.1 Patescibacteria group bacterium
ACGGCAAAGGCTATCACGGCTTTGTGCCGACGCTTAAAGGCGTGCATACATGCGGCAAGACTATCGCAGAAACGAAACGCAATTTGAATGAAGCCATTCAGTGTCATCTGCAAGGGATTATGAAAGGATGTTTGCAATTCTCCCAGTCTACGACTGCCGGCTTTTCTTAAAGGGAGCACTATGTCTTCGGAGGAGGGATTTCTAACATCCCCCACTCGAAGACGAGTTGTACCCCCTTTGATAAGGGGGAATAAAACTTCCAGCGCGTATATACGAATAAATCAATAATACATATGCAACCTCAGACGTTTATATTTGCAGGACCTTCGGGAAGCGGAAAGGGGACACAGGTAGACCTCTTGAAGCAGTATCTCCAGAAGAGAACGCCGGAGATTCCGCAATTTTCGTCGTACACCGGTGATGGGTTTCGGAGTCTTATGAACGGGACAACGACCGCTTCGCGCCTCGCGAAAGAAATACAGGAAGCGGGAGGACTCCAGCCTGAATTTCTCGCCGTCTACCTGTGGGCGGACAACCTCATCAAAAACGTGACCGGAAAAGAACATCTGTTTATTGACGGTAGCCCACGAAAAATCGCCGAATCCATGGTGCTTGATTCCGCGATGCAATTTTATAAGCGAAACCCCATACACCTCATACTGGTAAACGTCTCGCCCGCCGAGGCGAAGCGGCGCCTCCTTCTGCGCGCGCGACACGACGATAGCACGGCGGAAATTGACCGAAGACTCTCGTGGTATACGACCGAAGTGCTTCCCGCTGTTGAGTATCTCAAAGGGCGCGAGGGGTACGTGTTCCACGATATTAATGGCGAGCAAACGCCGGAAGAAGTACACCGAACAATCCTCACAGAGCTCGGATTGTAATTTTCAATTATCAATTTCCAATTTTCAACCAATGATTCAATGTTATATTGAAAATTCAATGAAAATTGAGCATTGAAAATTGAAAATTTCCTATGACTTCTCCCACCATCATCTCCCTCGGAGGTTCCATCGTCGTTCCCGACGGCATTGATACCGCGTTCGTATCGGCTTTTCGCGCGCTCATACAAGAGCGGATGACACTCGGCGAGTCGTTTATCGTTATTGTCGGAGGCGGGAAAGTATGCCGAAGGTATCAAGCCGCCGCTACGGAGCTTGGCGTCACGGGGAAAGAAGAGCTTGACTGGGTCGGCATTTTCGCGACACGGCTGAACGCGGAGCTTATCCGCGTCGCGTTTGGCGATATCGCGCACCCTCTGCTTGTACTTGACCCCGAGGTCTTACCCTCGGTAACCTCTCCGCTCGCAATCGGCGCGGGCTGGAAGCCCGGGCATAGCACCGACTTTGACGCCATTCTTATGGCGGAGAGTTCCGGAGCGAAACGGCTCATCAATCTTTCCAACATTGACTACGTTTACGATAAAGACCCGAAGAAGTTTTCTGACGCGCGGAAAATTGAGCGGGCGACATGGAAAGAATTCCGCGCCCTCCTCCCCGAACCCTCGGCCTGGGTGCCGGGGCTGAACGCTCCGTTTGACCCCGTAGCCGCGAAGCGCGCAAGCGAACTTTCGCTTGAAATCGCGATTATGAACGGCAACAATTTGGAACACCTCAAGAATTATCTGGAAGGAAAGCCGTTCACGGGAACGGTGATACGGTAAATCTAGTCGTCAGAATTTATAAAGACACAAAACACAGACCGCACAAAAATCCAAACAAAACACAAAATAATTCAAACTGTCCAGAAAACAAACCTACCGCTATCCAATTCAGAAAAGAGGTAATTTCTCCCGTTTGGACTTTCGCGGATTGCGTTTTGAGATGTTTGTTTGGTCTTTGGATACTGTGCTTTGGGAAATTTCAAGATTTTTATGTCCATTACTACAAAAACCCCGGAGGAAATAAAAATCTTGCGGGAGGGCGGAAAACGCCTCGCGGAAATCCTGCGCATTGTCGCGGGCGAAGTGAAGGCCGGTGTTTCCACGCGCGTGCTGAACGACCTTGCCGAGCGGCTGATGGCGGAACGGGGAGATACCCCGTCATTTTTGGGCTATTCGCCAAGCGGAGCGAAGCGCCCGTTTCCGGCGGCGCTGTGCGTGTCCGTAAACGACGAAGTGGTGCATGGTATTCCGAACGAAACCGAAAAGTTTCTGAAAGAAGGGGATATACTCACGCTTGACGCGGGACTTATTCATCAAGAATTATTTACCGACAGCGCGCTCACGGTTGGAGTGGGGAAGATAGACGCGAACGCAAAGAAACTTATTGAGGTTACGAAAAAAGCGCTCGCAGTCGGCATTAAGGCGGTGCGCGCGGGCGCGACCACGGGGGATATCGGCTTCGCTATTGAAGCGTTCGTGAAGCCGTACGGATTCGGCATTGTGCGCGAACTTGCGGGACACGGCGTCGGCTACGCAGTCCACGAAGAACCGTTCGTACCCAACTTCGGCAAAAAAGGAGCAGGAATCGTACTCAAAGCCGGTATGGTGATTGCGATTGAACCGATGTTGAACGAAGGCGGCGCGGGCGTCCGGCTTGACGGCGACGGCTACACCTACCGCACCCGTGACGGCTCCCGCAGTGCCCATTTTGAACATACTATCGCGGTAGGGGATAACGGAGGTGAAATCCTGACAGGCTTGTGATACTGTTATTCTCATGAAAAACCAAGAATTACGCACCCCAGACTCCGCGGAATCCGCAAGCGCCCTCTCGCCACGCGAAGCACTCAATGTGGCGCACGAAAAAGAGCTTCTTATTCTTAAAAAACTTCCGCCAAGAATCCGGACCGCAGATGACGTACAGGCGCTCGCGGGCATTCTTAATGATTTTAACGAGGCCGTTACTTCCAAGCGTGAAGCAGCAAAACAGCTTCCGTCCGATAAAGTACTCCAACAAAGTCTTGAATTCCAGACCGCTTTTTACGACGAGGTGTTTGAGGCGATAAGCGCCTCTTGGCCGGAAACGGAGATGGAGATGAAGCCCAGTTCCGAGAAAATGCGGAATCTTAATATGCTTTCGGGGCGGCTCCGGCACATATTCGCGGGCAAAATGCTTCCTGAGATTATGGCGAACGTCAAAAGTGCCCATCAGTTTGTAAAAAAGACGAGAGATGGACGTACCATTGAAATTCCGGGAAACAAGCTTTCCGACGAAATCTATGATTTTATGCGGGAAATGGAAGGCGAGGCGACACGGCTTCCCATCGGGGATGTGGTGGTAAAGGCCCGTAAATTTTTTGGAAGGCTTCCCGACAATAAAGAGTTGCGTAAGGATATCGTATCGTGCCTTTCCGCCAGCGGGAGCATTCTGTCATACCTCGCGAACGTTGAAAACGGGTATGTGCAACACGCCGCCCGTTTCGGTCGTGTATTCAGCGAACGTATGCTTTTGGAAGAAATAAAGAATCTCCCGAGCGACGGACTCCTTGTCCAGCGGGCGGACAAGGAAGCGGGCAAAGCGGAAGTGCGTGTTCCTGTAGCTGAAATTGAAGCTATCGTCAAAGATGCGTTCACCACCCTCCGCGCCGAGAAAGCAAGAGAGGGAGTAGAAGTTGATACGACACGGGCTATTTTCAAAAGAATTCCCCTGCATATGGCGTTTTCGGACGCCTGCGAGCGAGCGTTCAAACGCGAAGGGTTATGGCCTGGCCGCAAGGAATACCGGCGCTATCAGGAGCGGGGAGAAAAGACCGCCTTGGAAAATTTGGAACAGGAAGTTCTCCGTGGCGGCCAGAAAAGGAGAGAAAAACCGGCACCACTCGAAAAACTGGATTGGAAGACAAAGGTGGACCAATTCAATACATCTCTCACCGGTATTCTCAAAGAGTTAGAAGTGGCGGTAGCCGGAAATGACAAGAAAAAGACGGTTACCTATCTGAATACGCTTCGCGAGCTAACGGCGGCGGGCGCTCGGGAAGCGCGCTCTCATGGAGACGCCCAGGTTGCAGAAAACGTGTCTGAAATGCGGGAGTTCGTAACGAATACGTATGATGAGGTGAATCTCCTTGAGAATGGCTTTGATGACGCAGTAAAGACCCGTATTCTCACGGTTGCCAAAAAACTTCTTGTGCCGGTAACTCCTTCGGTTTCGGGTGAGCGTGCTTCTGGACCGGTGAAAGTGGAAACAGTGGACGATATGACGAAGCAGGAACTCGCCGAGAAAGACATTGCACTGCGGGAATTGCGCGCCACGTTTGAAACACAGGCTCGGGGCGGAGATATGGAAGGTGCGTTCAACGCCTTAGCAGTCATCGTTGATTTTTGCAACGCGCAAAAAGACAGTGCCGTGCTTGGGGCGCATCCTCGGTCCGAATTTTACCGGAGCCGCGCGAGCCGCGCGAAGCAAATCAACGCGTTTATCCGCGCGTCTATGGCGGAAAATAGACACGTCAGTCTTGATGCCACGCTTCAGACACTGGACCAGATACTGAGCGACGAGGAGCCAACAGGAGACCTCGTGCTCTTTGCTACCATACCTGAAACAGGCGCGGAAATGACGCTCGCGCGCTATTTTGAAGGAGTCCGGACGAGTCAGGATATCGTGAGACGTTTTGAGCAAATGATAGACGATACGCGTCTTCCACAGGAAACGAGAGAGAAAGCGGGACGGGAAGGGATTGAACTATACGCGGATATGGCAAACGGATGGAGTCAGCCTGACTTTCTGGAACTCCCGGTTGATGACAGGCGCGAGCAGGTAGTTGATTTTCTTGATGAAAGAGTTCCTCCGGAACTCCGCCCAATTTTTGAGCCCATTCTGGAACGCGAATTCCTTCTGGAGGTGAAGGTTGAGGCGGGCGCAAAAGCTCCTCCGAAACCGAGCGGGGCTGCACGAAAGGTTGGGAGCGCTCTCGCGCGCAGAAAAGCGGTGATGGATTTGGTACGTCCGGATTCCGATACGCGAAGCGGGACGCCCGTCATAGAGGTCACGTCTGAGGCTAAACCACCGGAAAAGCCGAGGCCGACCCTTCCCCAGCTTCAGGCAATGGCGCGCGCCAGGCTTGGGAAAATGCGGGAAGGCGACGCCGAACTGCTCCCCGAAGAGTTTAGGCTTGCGCAGGAAGCGGCGCGCGCCCGGTTGGGATTGGGAGCAGTAGGAGAACGCAAGGCGCTTCCTCCGATTCCGGAGCAGGAGACTACTCCCCGAAAACCAAAAACGCGCGAAGAATTACTCGCGGACGCGCGGGCTCGGCTTAAACCAAAAACCTCCTTCAAGGCGTTTTCTGATATACCCGAGACGTTAGCGGAAGCTCCGGAAACCACCAAGGAAGCGCCAAAGGCCGAAACTAAGGAAGACCTTGTAGCGAAAGCCCGCGCGCGGCTAAAGAAAAAATAAACTTGCCAAATCAGTCTCAGTAGTGTATAATACGTCGTTATCATTCCCCTCGTTATCTTCATGACCTCTGCACCAAAAAGCCCCGAGCCTTTGGAAACTCCCCCCGAGACTACTCCGGGGGAACAGAGGCTGACCATAGACGAAATGCTCAGTACCGATGATTTCGGCCCGTGGGTTGAGGAGGTGAATCCCAGGCTTGAGATGACCGACGCCAACCGCGACAAGGTTGAGAAGTTGTTCCGCACATGGGAAGCGAGTAAGGCTGTTGCCGAACAGACTGCAACTCTCTACAACGAAAAACTGGCGAATGACCAGTTTGGCGAAATGACGGAAGAAGAAGCCGCCGAACTCCGCCGCCTCTTGGCGAGAGAAGCGGTAGCGTCTCCCGGAAGCATGGAGAGACGCCAAAAAGCGTTTGAGCGGATGCAGAAGCTCCCGCAGGAAATAGCGGCGGCGGAGGCGGAGCTTACGACTCTCGCGGGCAAATCCGAAGGGGCTGATACTCTCCGCAAAGAGATTGATGATGCCAAAGCAAAACAGGAAGCGTTTAAAAAGGCTTTAGCGGAAGCACCAAAGGCTCAGGTCGGTATTCTTGAAGGGTTTACGTACCGAAAAGAGAAAAAAGCAAAAGTTGATTTCGCGGCGGAGGTCACGAGAATGGAGGCAGAAGGGAAGACAGACAAGGAAAGTGTTGACCGCTTGGCGCAACTGCGCCGCTTCCAAAAAAGGGCGGAAAGAGAAGAAACCGAAACGAAGTTTGGCGCTTCCTTCCACGAAGGACGCTGGGACGACGAAGTAAAGCGGCTTGACGCGGAGATTGTGGAGCTTGGCGTGCAGGTGAAAACCAAAGAAGACAGCAAGAAACTTTTGGACGCCCTTCCGGAGAAAATACGGAAACTCAAAGAAGAAACCGCGAAACTCCGGAGAGAGACACTCTCAAAAATCCCAATACACGCCAAGGCGCACGCCAAGCGGAGTGAAGAGGTTCACGAGACCCTGCTTGCCGCGCAGGATGCGACAGACCCGGATGTCATTGATAGCGTTGTGGCCGAGTTTAAGCGCCTGAAAGAGCTCAAAAAGACCGGTGGTCCCCAGAGCGACTATCTTGCCGACCTTGGCCTCACGGAGAGTGAATATGAGGAGGTTATCAACGGACAGGCGGAGAAAGTGTTCGGTGACGCGCTCATACAAGCGGTTACGGATATTCCGTCAGGTACGACTTTCCACTGGTTTGAACAAGAGCTTGAGACGTTTATTGAGAAGGCGACAACGGGAATCGGCTTCAAGTCGGCGCTTGAAAGCAGGAAATTCGTCATAGACCTTCTTGAAGCGCAGAAAAAAGCGGCCACGCTCAAAAGCGGGAAAGTGGTAAATCTGAACCGGCTCATACACAAGCTTAAGGCGGTAAAATAAACTACCGCACCGCAAGCGGTGCGGTATCCTCCGAACCGATTGCGGTTTTGCGGTTGTTCCACCCAGCACCATTTTTACGGAATTATTGTTTATAGCTATATGCATATGTTTGCACAATGTATTCTCAAATTTACAATTTATTTTGAGTCTGTGAAAATGGTGCTGGGTTTATTATCCGCCTGCCGCATTCATTCCCCGCGGCAAGCCGAGGGGTATTCTGCGGGCGGATAATAAAAAAGCGCGGCACCTTTTAGCAGGAATAGCTCGAACTCAATGAAAGAATTCGTTACCACATTTAAATCATTGCTTGACGCCGGGAAGCTTGAAGAAGCGAAACAGCTGCTGTCCACGTTCGGGAGCCTCCCCGAATCGGCGGAGGAACGGGCGGAGCTGAAGCTCTTTCTCACGGACATGTACGTCAGTCTCTCCAACGCCGTTAGTCAGAATTATCTGGACACTCTTCACGATGCCATCGCGAAGCTGAAACTTCTTGACGCCAAAGATAAAGAAATAGACGAGAAGGCAAGACTTGTGACAGCGCGGGCGAGCCTTATGCAGTAAGGTCGTCTTTTCGCTCCTTTCTCGGATTTTAAGAGTGCCCCCTAAAGGGCACTTTTTTTGTGCGCTATGATAGTATTATGGGTATCTATTCTTCACGAATTATATGCCCAAGGGACTAGTCACCATAGAAAAAAAGTTTTCTACCCCTGAAGAGGAACTCACCTTTCTGCGCGGGGAGGTACTCCGCAAAGAACAGGCACTCGCGGAAAAAGGAACGGCACCCGAACGCGGGGAGGTTATCAAAGAAACCGTATCGGCGTACGCCAGCGTACCGGTACAGGACGCTGTTGCGCCGCATCTGGAGATTCCGAAGACGCAGCAGGAAGCCATCATACTTGACCTTTCTCCCGAGCCGCACGACAAGCAGATTGAGGCGCTCGTCGCCCTTTTGCAGAAAAGGGGCGTCCGCACCGCCTTTGACGTTGTGGAAAAAATGAATAACGTGCATATCTATGACGACTTTCATCGGTTTCTCGTGCAGTATATTGAAGCCGGTCTTCCCGTGAAGGGCCTTCCGGAGAGAAGTCCCCTCTGGAGACCCCTCCATATGACGCTTTTTGAGATTTCTCTCCCCGAGGTGAGCAAAGAAGATGGGGAGAAAGAGCTGAAAGTGCTGATTGCGGGGATGGAACAGTTCTATCAGGGTATGCTCTCCGTCGCGGAGCGCGGCACGGAAGACGCGTACTTTACCGTGGAAGTCGCCAACGCGAACGGAAGCGACGAAACCATTTTTTACGTTTCAGTGCCAGTCTCCAAGAAGACGCTCTTTGAAAAGCAGGCGAAATCGCTCTTCCATAATTCAAAGATTCGTGAGGTAAAAGACGACTACAATATCTTCAACGAACAAGGCATTTCGCTCGGCTCCGTCGCGACACTCGCGAAAAACCCCATCTTTCCACTGAAGCTCTACGACGAATTTCAAGTGGACCCGCTCTCCGTCCTTCTGCACGGCTTCTCAAAAATAGACCGCGAGGGCGAGGGCGCAGCGATTCAGGTGGTCCTTCGTCCCCCCCAGCATTCCTACAACGAGCGCTATGAATACGCGCTCCGCCAGATTCAAAAGGGAATACCGATGCGCAAAGCGATTGATATTCCGTTCTCCTTCGCGGGGCAGTTCTTGAAGGGCATTAAGGATGTCTTTTCCAGCGAGGAGGAGAAACTGCGGAAGAAGCTCAAAGAGGACAAGCAAGGCCCGAAGATAGACGAGCTTGCGGTTGAGGAAATAAAAAAGAAAGTCTCGGCGCCCGCGCTTGAATGCGTGATTCGCATCGTGAGTTCCGCGGGAACGCGCGAGGCGGCGGCGGAAATCATCGCGGACCTTGAAGCGGCATTCAATCAATTCAAGAGCGGAACGGGAAACGAGCTTCGCTTCAAGCGCCTTGAGAAAGCCGCACTCGGGAAACTGCTCCGGGGCTTCAGCCTGCGCCAGTTTGACGAAAGCGCGAAACTCCAGCTCAACGTTAAGGAAATCACCACGATGATGCATTTCCCCTCCACGAAGCTGAAATCCGCGCCCGCACTGAAACAGGCCAAAGCGGGGACTGCCCCCGCTCCTGCCTCGCTTCCCGCATCCGGCCTTCTCCTCGGGGTCAACCGTGTTCGCGGGTCCGATACGAAAATTTATATGACCGCGGAGGACCGCTTGCGACATTTCTACACCATCGGCCAGACCGGTACCGGAAAGACCACGTTCCTCAAAAATATGATTGCGCAGGACATCGTAAACGGGGAAGGGCTTTGTTTCATTGACCCCCACGGCGTGGATATTCTGGACGTGCTCGCCATGATTCCTCCCGAACGATATGAAGACCTCATTTACTTTGACCCGTCCAACACCTCGCGCACGATGGGACTCAATATGCTTGAGTACGACACGCGGTTCCCCGAGCAGAAGACCT
>JBBUCR010000030.1:0-1328 GCA_038057695.1 Patescibacteria group bacterium
CCCTCCTCTCACGGCTTTGTGAAGCCGTCATTGCGAGGAATGAAGCGAAGCGAAATGACGAAGCAACCCAGAAAGTGCGGCTCCATCACTGGATTGCTTCGCGGAGCCTGTGCAGAGCGACAGCGAAGTGCTCGCAATGACAGGTGTGGAGAGTTACTTATTAGGCCGCTTGACTCCGCAGAGCGACCCTGCTACCGTAATGGGTATCCAGTGTTCGCCTACCGAGGGCGAACCTCTTTTTTTACCGAAACGGCAAAAAAAGAATTATCAAGTTCCAATTACCAATTTTCAATGAATGCTCAATTGAGAAATTGATTAATTGACGTATTGATTGAGAATTGAAAATTGATAATTGAAAATGACAGATATGTTTGACCTCAAAGTAATACATTCCGTCCTTGACCAGCTTGAGGAGGAGCGCGGGATTCCCCGCGGGAAAGTCATGGAAGCCATTGAAGCGGCGCTCGCGACCGCCTACAAGAAAGAGTACGGCAAGAAAGGCCAGATTGTCCGCGCGACATTTGACCTCACCACGGGCGCGACCGCGTTTCATCAGGTAAAAATCGTGGTGGACGAGACGCGCGTCATTCCCGAATCCGAAATGGAGAAAATGCGCGAGGAAGAGCGCGAACGCGACGTGGCGGACGAGCGCATCTACTTCAACCCCGAGCATCATATTATGCTGGACGACGCAAAGAAGATAAAGAAGGACGCGGTGGTGGATGATGAAATCATTTTCCCGCTTGAAAGCAAAGGCGACTACGGGCGCATCGCCGCGCAGACCGCGAAACAGGTGATTATCCAGAAAATCCGCGAGGCGGAGAAGACGAGTGTGATGACCGAATACGGCGCGCGGCAGGGAGAAATCGTATCGGGTACGGTCCAGCGCGTTGAACGTGGCAATCTCTTTATAGATATGGGACGCGCGACCGGTATTTTGCCATACGAGGAACAAATCCCCGGCGAGCGCTACCGCCAAGGCGAGCGCGTCCGCGCGTACCTCTACCGCGTGGAAGAAACGCCGAAAGGAATCTTTCTCAAACTCTCCCGCTCGCACCCGAAACTCATTTATGAACTTTTCAAGCAAGAAGTTCCTGAAGTGGCAAGCGGCGCGGTTGAGATTAAAGCCATCGCCCGTGAACCAGGTTCGCGGAGCAAAATCGCGGTTGTTTCAAACGACGCGCACATTGACCCCGTCGGCAGTCTCGTCGGACAACGCGGTGTCCGCGTTTCAACCGTTATGTCGGAGCTCGGCGGAGAAAAGATAGACATTATTGAATGGTCTCCCGATTCGGCGAAATTCGTGGAAGCATCGCTCTCCCCCGCGG
>JBBUCR010000031.1:0-2166 GCA_038057695.1 Patescibacteria group bacterium
CGCCATCGTGACTGCCAACGACTCCACCGCAGTCGGATATAACGCTCTGTTGTTAGATACAGGCGGGAGCAATATCGCCCTCGGCTCGCAAGCAGGAGATAATATCACCTCTGGGGCTTCCAATATAATTATTGGAATGAACATTGACGCCCCCTCGGCCACCGCCAGTGGTCAACTCAGCATCGGCAACCTCATCTTTGGCACTTCTCTTGGGGAGACGGGGACGACAATTTCTGATGGGAATGTGGGAATTGCTACGACTACTCCGGGGGCGAAGTTGGCGATAGATATGCAGAGCGGCGCCGGCATCGGTTTCTACCTCGCGGGTAATTCCCAATCCACCGCTGACCTATTCCGCATCTCCACCTCCACCGCTTCCGCCACCTCCACCGCCTTCATTATTGACTCAAACGGCAAGGTGGGGATTGGGACGACTTCGCCGTCCGTGAAACTCTCTATTGCAGGACATTGCGTGACGGGAGATACACGCCTTCGCCGCAGACGCCGTCGCAGGAAAAATTCCAAATCACAAGCACCAAATCCCAAACAAATTCCAAATTCCAAATCCAAAATCTCAAACGAAACTGACGGTGAATGGGTGTACGACGAAGTCGCGATTAAAGACATCAAGCCCGGAGACGAGATTCAGTCGCTTGACGAACAAACGGGCAAAATCGTCTGGAGCCGCGTGAACGCGCTTATGGATATGGGGGTGAAGCCCATTTACAAATTCACCACCGCGAGCGGTAAGACAATTCGCACCACGGGCAACCATCCGTATTTGGTGCGACAAAATAAAAATAGCAAGTTTGGCAAACCGTATGACTGGAAACCGTTCGGCAGGACATTGGTGATGATAGACGCCGCCAATTTGGAACAGTCGGTTAAAGACAAAGGATGGTGGGTGAATTACAAAAAGCTTAAAGCATATTTCTCGGAAAATACGAATTTGGCGGCTGTGAGATATTACAGCGCAAATTTTGCCACTGATTCTCACAATTCTTTCTTGACTTTCTTGAAGAAAACAGGTTTCGCCCTTGTCACTAAGTTCTTGAAAGTCATACGCAACGAAGCGCATGATCGTAAAGCGAATTTTGATGTGGAAATCTCAGTAGACGCTATTCTCAAATTAGCTTCTTTTGACACGCTCGTTCTTTTCTCCGGCGATTCCGATTTCAATTATTTGGTGAAAATCTTGCGCCGCGATTTCCAGAAAAAAGTAGTGGTCATATCAAGCCAGGACCATGTCTCAAGCGAACTAATAGACGCCTGCGATATATTTATAGATGTCAAGAAATTGAGAAAAGATATTGAAAGGATAGAGCGAGGGACAGACGTGTTAAAACAAAACGCCCGCCCTATAGGGCGAGCAGTTGATGACGATGTTTCCACCGCAAATGTCAGTATAGGCAATTCTCAAAACTTGTCAAGGTCTTCTGTTGATAACTCTCTCGCCACTGCAAGAGACGGCAGATGGACAAAAGCGGCGCACATCAGCGAAGGAACTGAAATCGCGGTGGCTTCTTCAGATTCTCCATTTGGAAAAGGGAGCACACGCGAAGCGGGAGGGATTTATTCTCCTTCTGGAAACGCAGTCTGGGACACCGTCGTAAAAATTGAACGGTTGCCAGATGAACAGGTCTACGACATTGAAGTGGAAGGCACGCACAATTTTATCGCAGGGCACTATGTGAACGCGCGAACTCGCACCGCGCTGACGCTGGAACAGGAGGCGCGGTATGTTGCGTGGAAAGAGAAATCGGCACAAAACAAAAACACCGCCCTGTTGAGCGATGCTTTTGCTTCGCGTCCCGCACAGCGTGTGTGGAGCGACCCAGTCAGTGTTCATAGTATACACGAAGCATCCTCATTGTCAACTGTTGTTGTGGATAACTGTCTTCTACAGCCGGTAGAGGGAATTGCACCCTCGGGATGCGAGCTGACTAGGTCGCTCCCGCACTGTGCTACCGGCTTGTTGTCATTGTATCAACTCGCTGTAGCAACCGCAATTTCCGAACTCGGTTTTGACCCGCGGGACATTGAGTTCGGCGGCATCGTCGCCCACAACACCTACCTCTCCGGCGGGCTTGGGGTGGGGACGGTATCCACGACGACAACGGGAGGACTTGCGCTCAGCGGGACGCTTGATGTGCGCGGCACGACCGC
>JBBUCR010000032.1:0-3139 GCA_038057695.1 Patescibacteria group bacterium
TTCTGGTCAAACGGTAAATGGCTTTAAAAACGGCATCAATCGGCCCGTCGCCAGTGCTGGCGTCCTGAACTAACCCCGAACCATTTTCCAGCTGAACCACAGCGGTTGGGACTTGTTTTGTGCCGCTAGAAATCTGCAAGTGTCTCAGCGCCCAGATTTCTGGTACCTCGTTGACGCATCCTTCAACTAACGCAACAAGGTCATCATCATACACGAATTTCTTCTTGTCCCCGATTTCCTTGAAGCGATTGAATATGGCGTTTACATCAGCGTCAGTCATCTTGAAACCAAGATACTTCAGGCGGACAGAAACCGCGGCCCGCCCGCTGTGTTTCGTAAGCGGCAGTTTCTCTCCACGCCACCCGACTTCTTTCGGTTTCATAATCTCAAACGCGCTTCGCATCTTGAGAACACCGTCTTGGTGAATGCCGCTTGCGTGAGCAAAAGCATTCCCCCCGACTATGGCCTTACTTCTCTGAACGACCAAACCGCTGAGGCGCGCGACGAGCTGAGATGACCTGACGATTTCCAGCGTATTGATATTCGTCCCATAGCCGACAAATCGTTCCCTCCGCGTTTTGACTGCCATAACTACTTCTTCAAGTGCGGCGTTCCCCGCGCGCTCCCCGATACCATTGACCGTGCACTCAATTTGCGTTGCGCCGGCCTTAATAGCCGCAAGAGAATTGGCTACTGCCAATCCGAGGTCATTGTGACAGTGAACGCTCAAGGTAACGGCTCCGTTTCGGAACTCCGGTATCTCGTTTCGCAGGAATATAATCAGTTCGGTCATTTCCTCAGGAAGCGCGATGCCGACTGTATCTGGAATATTGACGGTTGTCGCTCCGGCGGCAATTGCCGCTTTGCACACCGTAACCAAAAACTCCCGGTCGGTGCGTGTCGCATCCATGGCAGAAAACTCCACATCCGTAACATACCTCTTTGCGCGCCTCACTCCTTCAACCGCAAGATGAAGTACCTGTCCCTGAGATTTCTTAAGTGTTTCGCCATGAGTGCGTGAGGTGCCGACGAACACATGGATACGCCCGCGTTTGCCGGCTGGTTTGATTGCGCGGCTCGCGGCGTCAATGTCTTTCGGCACGCACCGCGCGAGTGCGCAAATAACGGGTCCTTTAATCTCTTTAGCAATAGCGTGTACTGCCGCAAAATCTCCGTCGCTGATGACCGGAAATCCCGCTTCAATCACGTCCACCTTTAGGCGGGCAAGTTGGCGGGCCACTTCAAGTTTCTCCCGCAAGTTCATTGCGGCTCCCGGACACTGTTCTCCATCGCGGAGTGTGGTGTCGAAAATGATGATTCGCAGGAGTGCGTTCCATTGTTGTTTCCGTCTGAATGTTCTCATAGGTTTCAGTTTGTGTAGTAAGGCTCATCCGCCTTCGGCGAACGCCTAAGGGTTATAGGTTACTTCAAAGAACAGCCTTCCCATCCAGAGAGGCTGGCGATTGTGTATAGGCTAAACCTAGCGGTCGCCCAAAGAACACAAAAGCCAGCCTTTAGGTGAAGAGCTGGCCTCTGTTAGTTTCAAGTCTAAAGTAAAAAGTTTAAAGTGAGAAACAAACACGGGCAAACGCTCCACCTGTGGTTGTGGCTAGCGCCAGACCTAGGCTAAGTGCATTGCTCGATTGCATAATGTTTTCATACTAATTCACACCCCAAAGACTGTCAATCAAACGTTCTAGGCCACAATAACTGTTACCAAGACCGAAGTG
Organism: Patescibacteria group bacterium; assembly: GCA_038057695.1. Taxonomy (GTDB): domain Bacteria; phylum Patescibacteriota; class Minisyncoccia; order Phycocordibacterales; family UBA10002; genus UBA10002. Next base: position 1,731 of record JBBUCR010000032.1, read on the forward strand.
GATAGTCCATAAATGGGTTACCGTAGCGTACGTAGTCGTAGACTACGGATATGACTATGGGAACAAAAAACGAGATATTCAAGGAACACACGGCGGCATATGTAAAAGCGTGTAAGGAGGAGAAGGGAGCGCTCCTTTCTCATGTCTGTGCGGTAACCGGCATGCACCCGAAAGCGGCCATACGTAAGTTCCGGCGGCTACAACGACGCGACCCGGCACATACGGAGGCACGCGGACGGAGCACCTACTACACCCCTGACGTAACGGCAGCCCTCAAGGATGTCTGGGAAGCGGCAAGCGAACCATGCGGAGAGCTTCTCCATCCGGTTCTGCACGAGTACGTGGATATTCTCTTGCGGGACAGGATGTGGGGGCACGGGAAGGAAGCAACGAAGAAACTGTGCGCAATGAGCGAGCGCACCATGAAGCGCAGAGTTGGAGCGTTCCGTAAGATGCGACGGTGGAGGAAAGGAATCTCGGCCACTCGTCCCTCGCACCTCAAACGTATCGTGCCGGTCTTTACGGGTCCGTGGACGGACAAACCACCCGGCCACGGACAGGTTGATACCGTCCTCCATAACGACAGTGCCGAAGGAGACGCGGTGTATACGGTCAATTACACGGATGCGGCGACGGTTACGGTCGTGCCTCATGCCCAGTGGAACAAGGGGCAGGAAGCGACAAAAGAGAGTTTAGCGGCTATGGAGAAACAGCTCCCCTTTCCTTACGGTGGCCTCCACTCTGATTCCGGTTCAGAGTTCATCAACTACCAGGTGAAAGGGTTTTGCGATGACCGCCGCATTGAGTTTACGAGGGGTCGGCCGAGCCGAAGTAACGACAACATGTACGTGGAAGAGCGGAACGGCCATGTCGTGAGGAAGTGGATTGGGTATCTGCCACTCACGTGTAGAGAGGCAGTGGATGCGCTGAATGATGTCTACGCGGTGCTTGTGCCGTACCTCCTTCACTTTCAAGCAGTCCGGCGCACCGCATCAAAGGAGAAAGTACTTTCAAAATACGTGCGGACGTATGAAAAGAAAAGCAAGACACCATACCAGAGAATACTGGAGCATGAAGCGGTGTCGGAAGAGGTCAAAGAAAGACTGAAACGCGAACACGCGAAACTGAATCCACTCCTCCTCAAACGCGAGATTGAAAAAAGAATCACACGCTTGTATGCTGTGCAGAAACGGTACGGTACCCACGCTTCATCTCGGTAACCTTTTATTTTGGCCTATAGCGGGCCCTATCCCGCAAACTGGATTCCTTTTTCCAACTGTGAATTACGAAACTCCCGCTTCCGTCACTCTGAGGGCGGAGCCCGAAGCAATCCAGGCAGTGAGTTCCGGTTATGTCTGGATTGCTTCGCGGAGCCTGTGCAGAGCGACAGCGAAGTGCTCGCAATGACA
>JBBUCR010000033.1:0-3064 GCA_038057695.1 Patescibacteria group bacterium
GGGTACTGAATTTCGGCTTCTTTAGAGCCCTTGCTTTGGTTGAGGTCTTGGCCATAACAAAATTAAAAGCCCCGAAGAGCGTGGGGAAATACTAGCGAAATAGCCCCGAAAAGTCAAACGCCGTTGACAAGTAGTCTCACTGGTGCTTGTATGTTAGCCAGACTCTATGAAAACCGAAAAGACTCCATTCATTTCATCATTACGGGTGGCACGATAGACTCTGGCTACAAAAGCCTGTGCGCAGGAAGATTCAATTCCATATTTGGCGAACGCTCATCGCCTTTCACAATGCAACTGTCATTCGGGACCTTCTCGAACGGCTTTCTTTTTTCTTTTGGAACTTACGCGTTTGAGCATATTTTGTCATTGCGAGGATACTCCCGAAGCAATCCCGGTTACTATATGCGTATCTGGATTGCTTCGCTGCGCTCGCAATGACGCAAACGCGTAAGTACTATCTTTGTCATTCCGCGTGGAGTCCGCGTCTGTCGGCGTCAAGTCCGCATTAACTTTTCTTGAACGGGAACCCAAGGTGCTCAAAATAGACCTTCGCCTCTTTCGCCGTCTTCGCGGTGGTCACCACCGTAATACCCATACCGAATACATCGCGGAGGTCTTCATCAACGGCCTCGGGAAAGATGGTATGTTCCGGAATACCGAGCGTGATATTGCCGATTTCGTCTATCGCTTTCGCGGAAATGCCACGGAAGTCCTTGGTGCGGGGAAGAGCGATATTGAGAAGTTTATCCAAAAAAGCGTACATGCGCGGCCCGCGGAGCGTTACTTGCGTACCCACCGTGTCTCCGGTGCGCGTTTTGTAGGTCGCTATTGATTTTTTCGCGCCGCGAATCGCCGCCTTCTGGCCGGTGATTTTTGCGAGACGGTCCTGCACGACTTCAATCTTCTTTTTGTCCTTAAAGGAGCCGACGCCGGCGCTTATGACAACTTTAAGAAGCCGCGGTGTTTGCATAACGTTTGTGTAGCCCATTTTGGCTTTCAAAGCGAGGAAAGCCTCCTTCTGCTTATCTTTTATCGTTTTCATGGTTTTGTGTGAAGCTTATAGCTGATAGCTTTTAGCTTATAGTTGGCTAGCCAAGAGAGTTCATCTTCTCTATAAGCTAGCAGCTAAAAGCTATAAGCTGTCTTTAGATTTCCTTCCCTGTTTTTCGGCTTACCCGTATCCACTTTGCGCCGACAAGTTTCCTGCCGGCCCGAACGGGCTTGCCTCCTTCCGCGAGCGCGACATTTGAAATATGAATCGGCATCGCTTTTTCAATAATTTGCCCTTTTTGACCAGCTTTGCGGGGCTTCTGGTGACGTTTCAAGAGATTGAGGCCTTCAATAATCACGGACTGCTTTTCGGCAAGTACGCGCGTAATCTGGCCCTTCTTTCCTTTCTCAGAACCTGAAATCACTATGACGTTGTCTCCTTTACGAATCATATGATACTAATCAACGAATTCTTACTAATGAAACGAATAGTGCTAATGGGGACTTTTCTTATTGGTGCTATTGGTATCATTCGTACCCATTGGTATATTGGTATCTTTTATTAAACGACTTCGGCTGCCTTAGAGGTAATGCTGTGAAATCCCATTTCGGAAAGTTCACGGGGGATGGGACCGAAGATGCGTCCGGCAAGTGGCTCCATCTTTCCCTTTTCAATAATGACCACGGCATTTTCGTCAAAACGTATATACGAACCGTCCTTACGGCGATAGGGTTTCCTCTGGCGGACAATCACGGCGTGAAGTACATCCTTCTTTTTTACCGCTTTGCGCGGCTCGGCTTTCTGCACGGAAAGTACGACAATCTCGCCGATTTCGGCGTAGCGCTTCTTGGATGAACCGAGTACCTTGAAAATGCGTCCGATTTTTCCTCCGGAGTTATCCGCGATTTTGACAATGGCACGAGGCTGCAGCATAGCGTTTAGCGTTTAGCGTTTAGCGTTTAGTAACGAGGTGGTGTCTGACTGTTTTTCTCCGTACTAACCGCTAAACGCTAACCGCTTCTTTAAACTATCTTAAAGTGTTTATCTTTTGATATCGGTCTGCATTCCACAATAGTGACTTTTTCGCCTTCCTTTTTGGTATTGCCGACATCTTGCGCCTTAAAGCGGGTTGTGTGCTTCAGATACTTGCGATATTTCGGGTGCGCGACAAAGCGGGTTACCTCAACCACGATGGTATCCTTCATCTTCGTGGAGACGACGGTCCCTTGAAGGGTCTTTCCTTTATTCTGTTTACTATCAGTTGTCATGTTCTCTATAAACCCGAAATTTAATATCGAGATTCGTGATAATATCTAAATCTTAATTTTTGAAATTCTAAACATTCTGGGATTTTGAATTTGTTTCGGATTTCGGATTTCGTGCTTCGGATTTTCTAGCATGAAGCTCCGTGAGCGAACGGGCTATTTCTTTCCGGAGGTTCCGCCCCTCTTTCACGTTCTTCGTTTTGCTGCCAGCCATAGCGAATCGGAAGGTCTGTAATTTCTGCCGTTGCTCCGAAACCGATCGGTTCAGTTCCTCTTTGGTTTTGTTAGTGTGTGCGCTCATAACTAGCTTATCACTGATAGCTTTTAGCTTATAGTTGCTAGCCCAAGAGAATTCTTCTTCCCTATAAGCTATCAGCTTTCGCCGCTACCTTACCGTAAAAAAGCCTATTCCGCAATTATCGGGCAATCACTTTGCTTTTAACCGGTAACTTCGTGCCCGCCTTCCGAAGCGCCTCTTTTGCCTCCGCGTCAGCGATGCCGTCCACTTCAAAGATGACCCGGCCGGCCTTTACCTCAAAGCAATATCCCTGCGGGTCGCCCTTTCCTTTTCCCATACCCACTTCCGCGGCCTTTTGGGTATACGGCATATCGGGGAAGATACGGATCCACACCTTTCCGGCTTTGCCCGCGCTACGCGCGAGTACTTTTCGTGCCGCCTCTATCTGGTTGGAACGAATACGCCCTCCGGAATACGCCTTTAACCCAAACGAGCCGAAAGACACTTCGGTCCCGCGTGTCTCCACTTGCGGGGTCTTCGGGTTATGCCGCATCGTGTGCCACTTTCGAT
>JBBUCR010000034.1:0-4320 GCA_038057695.1 Patescibacteria group bacterium
AGAAGAGTCAGGTGTTTTCCAAGTACGCGAAACTGATTGCCAATGAGGCGCGGATGGCCAAAGGTAATAAAGACGCTCCGGCGCTGCGGGCGGCGATTGAACGGGCGAGGAAAGAGAATATGCCGAACGACAACATTGAACGCGCCATTAAGAAAGCGACGGAAGGCGGCGGCGCGCTTGAGGCGATTATGTACGAGGGATACGGGCCGGGAGGTGTGGCCCTGCTCATTGAAGTCCTGACCGATAGCCGAAACCGTTCGGCGGGAGAGGTTAAACACTTGCTTGCCGAGAACGGGGGCAACCTTGCGAGTCCCGGAGCGGCGGTGTGGGCGTTTGAGAAGAGAACAACCCCCGCCTCCGAAGACGGAGGCACCCCCTTTCGTAAGGGGGGTACTACCGCCCATGAGAGTTGGGTCGCCACGACGACGGTTCCGCTTGAGGATGCCGATTTGGAAAAGCTGGACAAGCTGGTGGAGGCGCTGGAGGCGAATGAGGATGTGCAGGAAGTCATCACAAACGCGGAATAGCGTTGGTGAAATTTTCAATTATCAATTTTGCAATTTTCAATAAAATCTCAGTGTCAGAAAAATCGAAATATGACCTTGAAGAGCGTACGGCGGTTTTTGCGGAGAGAGTGGTAAAACTTGTCCGCTCCATTAAGCAGGACTCTGTGAACAAACGGATTATCGAGCAGGTTGTTGGTTCCTCCGGTTCGGTTGGCGCAAACTACTATGAAGCGGTGGAGGCGGAAAGCAAAAAGGATTTTACGCATAAAATAGGTATTTGCAGAAAAGAGGCAAAAGAAACAAAGCATTGGCTCCGCTTACTTGCTGTTGCTCATCCCGAGTGTGCCGATGAAATTAGGATTTTATGGAAAGAAGCTACGGAATTTGTATTGATTTTCTCCAAAATCGTAAGAGGTTCTCGTGGTGAAAATTGAGGATTTAGAAATTGATTGAAAATTGCAAAATTGATAATTGAAAATTATGCGGATAATTGCCATTGATCCTGGATATGAGCGGCTCGGTATCGCCGTGCTTGAGAAACTTCCAAAAAAGAAAGAGGTACTGCTCTTTTCTTCGTGTGTCCGTACAGCGAAAGAACTCCCGCACGCGGAGCGTCTCCTCCGAATTGCGGAAGAGGTACGCAGTGTGATTGACGAATTTGAGCCGCAGGCGTGCGCCATTGAAACCCTTTTTCTCGCGGTGAACCAAAAAACCGTGATGCCCGTCGCTGAAGCGCGGGGTGCGGTGCTCGTGGAGGTGGCGCGGGCCGGGTTAAAAGTATTTGAATATTCCCCGCTTCAGATAAAAATTGCGGTAACGGGGTACGGCCGAAGTGAAAAAGGGCAGGTGACCGAAATGGTGAAGAAACTTATTTTAATCCCTGAAAAAACATCCCTCCTGCCTAAGAAGGCAGTGCTCCCTTTAGTAAGGGAGAATAAGTCCACCCGGCTTGATGACGAGTATGACGCGATTGCTGTGGGACTGACGCACCTAGCCTCAACCAAAAACCGACAACTTACCACCGTCTACAAGACGGAAAAATGACGACTGCCTTCTGTTGTAGGTTGTCGGTAGTCGGTTGTAGGTTCGCCTAGTTGTCCACACCTCCCCTCCCCTTGCAAAAATTTTGGGGTATTGGTACAAATGACCCCAAGCGCGCATTCGCCAAGGCGAATGACACAGGGAAAAGGACAACGTATGTATTACAAGTTAGTTTAGCTAACGTATGGATGAAGACACGGTGGCTCCCGGAGCCGAAGGAGCGGAAGGCGAGGGAGAAGAAAAAGAAGTTGACCCGGATATGCTGGAAGATACGTTTGACGATGTAGACCCCCTGTAGTACGCAGACAGATGCGGACATGACGCAGACAGACACAGAAAAGACCGCCTTTCGGGCGGTCTTTTGTTAAGGATTAAGGATTACTTTATTTCAATAAATCGGTGTTTGCCGATGCGATATTTGCCGGCGGGGGCGGTTTTGAGAAAGTCTTCTCCCATTTTCTCGCTGGTATCCACGTTTGTTACCGCCTTTTCTCCGATAAGCCTGCGAAGCTCTGATTTTGATTCAATGACTCTTCTCTCCATCAGAACGTCTGCGAGAGTTTTGTCGGTTGAGACGGAAATTTCCAAGAATTCTTCAGGTTTCCCTTCGGCAAACGTCGCGTGAAACGAACTCTTTGCCTTTGCGGCCTCGTCTACTCCGTGCAGAAGTGTGGTAACCGCCTCCGCGAGCTTCATTTTTTCTTCTTTCGGATTGGCTCCGGATTCAAGGTTCTCTTTCATCTCCGCGATTTCTCTTTCTGGAAGAAGAGTGCATGATTCGGCGGCCGGAATAATCGCTGTGTCCGGCCAACTCATAACTTTCCCAAAGCAATCAGCCGGGGTGTCAAGAAAACTCACCATATTACCTTCAGTCTTCCCCATCTTTTTCCCGCTTGGGTCGGCAAGAAGCTTCATCGTGATGACGAATTTTTCTTTACCCTTCAGCTTTTTCATAAGGTCGCGCCCGACGAGCATATTGAACGTCTGGTCGTTGCCGCCCACTTCCCCGTCCACGTCCATCGCGACGCTGTCATAGCCCTGCATAAGCGGGTACAGAAATTCGTGCATATAGAGCTCCTTCCCCTCCGAGATGCGTTTCTGGAACATATCCCGCTTCACCATATCGGCGTGGGTGAGGCGTGAAGACAATTCCAACACGTCTGCAAACGAAAGTTTTTCCAGCCATTTGGAATTATATTTCAGCTCTGCGGGATTGCCGCCGGAAAAAGAAAGCATTTTGCCCGCCTGCGCTTTATACAGTTTCGCGTTCTCTAGCACTTCCCCGCGAGTGAGTTTCTTTCGGGTCGCTGTTTTATCCGTTGGGTCGCCAATCATACCGGTAAAATCCCCGATGAGAAGAATGATTTTGTGTCCCAGCTCCTGAAACTGCCGGAGTTTAAGTATCGGAATGATGTGGCCGAGGTGAAGTGAGGGGCCTGTTGGGTCAATCCCTAGGTAGATGGTCTGCCGTTCCCCACTCTTAAGTTTTTTCTCCAAAAATTCCGCGCTTGGATACACCTTTTCCACTCCGCGGGTGAGAAGCTCGCGGATGTCAGCCTCATCGGTGAGGACTTTGGGTGTTTTGGCGAAAAATGACATGCCTATACGGTAACATATTAGGTGCAAACTTTCCAAAACACAGATTCCACAAAACCCAAACAAAGCACAAACGTTTCAACCCGCACAAACCTCCGTTCTTTCTCGTTTTGATTTTGGTCTTCCCTGCTTTGTTCTTCTCTTTCCTGTTTGGTTTTTGGGACACGGTGTTTTGTGTTTTCCTTCGTTTGTTTGGTTTTTGTGTACTGTGCTTTGTGCTTTGTTTTCTGTTACCATTCTTCCCATGACTCACCGCCATCACCGCCGCCATATACTGCGTAGTATCCTTCTCCTCTGCCTCTCGCTCTGGTTTTTGGGTGCCGGCCTTATGGCTCTATGGGTTTCTTCGTGGAAGCTTCCGGACCTTTCGGAATTCGGAAGCCGGAAAGTAAGCGAGTCAACAAAAATATACGACCGTACCGGCACGATCCTCCTCTATGACCTCCACAAGGGCGCGAGACGCACGATAGTCCCCTACAGCGACATCTCCCGTAACGTGAAGAATGCGACGGTGGCAATTGAGGACAGCGGGTTCTGGCAGCATAACGGGATTAGGATTACGGCAATTTTCCGCGCAGTGCTCACCAACCTGTTCCAGGGGAATCTCCTCGGCGGGCAAGGGGGGTCCACCATTACCCAGCAGGTGGTAAAAAATTCGCTCCTTACGAACGAAAAGAAGATTTCCCGGAAACTTAAGGAGTGGATTCTCGCTTTGCGCCTTGAAAAGACGTTTGATAAGGAAACGATTCTTTCGCTGTACCTTAATGAAATACCGTATGGGGGCACCGTGTATGGCATTGAAGAGGCGGCAAAAACCTTTTTAGGCAAAAGCGCGCGCGATCTTTCCATTGCGGAAGCAGCATATTTCGCCGCGCTTCCGAACGCCCCGACATACTACTCGCCGTATGGCGACCACCGCGACAAACTTGAGGAACGTAAAAATCTGGTCCTGCGCAGGATGAAAGAAGCCGGGTTTATTACCGATACCGAATATACGACGGCAAAGGCGGAAATTATTTGCGCTCCCTCCGCCTCCATTTTGAAACCCGCTTCCGCTTCGGGTTCTTCCGGAAAATCCTCTTCAGGGTGTACCGCGACATTCAAACCGAACAGTGAAAGCGGGATCCTCGCCCCTCATTTTGTCATTTTCATCCGTCAATATCTTGAAGAAAGGTAT
>JBBUCR010000035.1:0-1568 GCA_038057695.1 Patescibacteria group bacterium
TCGTATATTCTGGATTGCTTCGTCATTCCGTTTCGCTTCATTCCTCGCAATGACGGCTTCACAAAGCCGTGAGAGAAGGGGTGTGGAGAGTCACAACGTGCTCCTACAAAGACCTTGCTTAAAGCCATTAAACAAAAAAACCGAACGACATTCCGTTTGGTCTTTTGCGTACGCACTATGTCGCGACTTTCTCTTTTTTCTTTTTAAACCCGCGGGGCTTTTTCTCTTGCGCGAGTAACTCCAAAGCGCGCGGAAGCGCGACCGTATAGACATCATCAGGTGCCTTGAGAGACCGGAAATCGCCGTCGTGCACGACATACGGACCGAAGCGTCCCACATTCGCTGTGATTTCCTTGCCGGTAACCGTATGGACGCCAAGCACGCGAGGAAGCGAAAGAAACAGAAGCGCGTCCGCGATGGTTAGCTTTGAGACGTCAAATGTCCTGGGTACGCTTGCCCTTCGTGGCTTTGGTTTTTCTTCCCCCCGCTTCTTTCCGCCCGACCCTTTTTCGGGTTTGCCGACTTGCACATAAAATCCGAACCGGCCATTCAGAAGGTACACGTCTTCCCCTGTCTTTGGATATTTCCCAATGGGCTCGTCTGGTTTGATTTCATGTCCTTCCGCCGTAAGCGCGCCCGTACAGTCGGGGAAGCGACGGCACGACATAAATTTCCCCGCGCGTCCGAGTTTCCACACCATCTTGCCACCGCAGAGAGGACATTTGCTTTCTTCCGGCGCGTCGCCGAGCGTCGTCGCTTTGTCCAGTCTTTCTTTTGACTTCACATCGCTGTGGAACGGCGAATAAAAATCCCGCAGTGTTTTCTCATATTCGCGCTTGCCGATGGCGATATCGTCAAGTTCGTCCTCCATTTCGGCGGTAAACGTATCGCTGATGTAGGAAGGGAAATGCTCTTCCAAAAATCCGCTCACGACGAGCCCCGTGTCGGTCGGTTTCAGCGAGCGATTTTCCCGCGTCACATATTCGCGGTCAACAAGGGTTTCCACGATGGAAGCGTACGTGGACGGCCGGCCGATGCCTCGCTTTTCCAGTTCCTTAATGAGCCCCGCCTCGCTGTAACGTGGCGGAGGCTCCGTTTGCTTCTCTTCGGTCTTTAGTTCCAGAAGCTTGAGTGGGTCGCCCTTCGCCACCTTAGGGAGTTCTACGTCTTCCCCCTTTGCTTCAGGGTCGGCCTTAAGCCAGCCCTCGTATGTTAAACGGACGCCATTTGCGGAAAAATCAGGAATAGCGTTCCCACTCACGTTCGCCGAGAGTTTCGTACGGAGCATTTCTGCGTCAGGCATTTGCGAGGATACGGTACGCTTCCAGATAAGGTCATAGAGTTTCTTCTGCTCCGGATTACTACCCACGCTCTCTGTACCTACCTGTGTCGGACGAATCGCCTCGTGCGCTTCCTGTGCATTCTTTACCTTGACCGCGTACGCGCGGAGCGAAACATATTCCTTTCCGTATTTTTTCGCGATAACTTCCGCGATTTGCTGTTTGGCTGATTCAGCGAGGTTGGTTGAATCGGTGCGCATATACGTAATCAGTCCCGCTTCATACAGT
>JBBUCR010000036.1:0-6619 GCA_038057695.1 Patescibacteria group bacterium
CGGTATTAAACCCTTATATTTCGTCTTCGCTCGGACGCCATGAAAACTAAGAAGTCTTCGCGGCGCTCCTCGCTAGCCGAAATAATACGAGCATACCCTAGTCCGACGTTTCGTCAGAACAATCTAGGACGAACGCCGATACGAAAGTACGAACAAGCGAACACCACCCTACCTTAGTCTACGACTATTCCACAATCCTCCCCGGAGCTGAGGGTAGGAGGAAGGTGAAGAAAAAGACGGGCGAGGCGAAGTTCGTCAAAGGAAAAAGAATCATCCAGAAGCTCCCGGACAGGTGAAAGTTTGAGCCCCTTCGTTTTCTGGTATGACGCCTTGAACGCTTTCTCCATCTCGGCAAAGCGGTCGGGGTCGGGCGAGATATGTGACAGGTCGCGGACAGGATTGAGTCCCCCCTTCTCTTTGAGCTGTTCCAGGTGGTGTAACACGGTGCCGACAGTTATGCCGCGTTCTTTCGCCACGGCTTGCACGGAAAGTCCCTGGAGCGCAAGGTCTTTGGTGATTGAAAGCGTATCTATTTTTTCTTTTTTCTTATGAACCGCCCTCCCCGCCCCCGGTTTGCCCCCGATAGCCTTTATAAAATTCCCGTGCAGTTCCGCAAGTTCGTTCTTTTCCAGAGCGCCGAACTTTTCGCGGACGACATCCGAGTGTTTCCGAAAATCGGTGTCTTTCTTTTTTATTTCCGGATGCACTTCAAGCGCGCGGGCATTGAGACCCGAAAGCGAAAGTCCCTTCAAGGTGCGGACACGCGATATCGCCACATACCCTTGCCCATATTCAAAGGCGGACGAGAGATCCATATGTGCCCTATCAAGCGACATACCCTGGCTTTTGTGTATCGTGATCGCCCACGCGAGACGGAGTGGGACTTGCGAGATGCGGGCGAGAATCCGTCCGGCATCCTGAATACTCCACTCCACCGGTTCCGCGGCTATCATCCTGCCGGAATCGGTTTTGACAATGGGCATACCCGTATCTTTGGCGAACTCGGTGACGATGCCGGTCGTCCCGTTCACGAACCGCCCGCTCATATCGTTTTTTGTAAACATCACCCGCGCGCCGAGCTTCAGCGACAGTACTTCGGGGGAAAGGCATCCGCGCTTCAGCGCGAGGACGAGCGGGTCGGGGCCGTGCCCCACCATCACGAATACTTTCGGCTGACCCGAAAGTTTAGAGAGTTCCACGGTATTGAGGTGGTCCACATTCGCATTGTGGGAATAGAGCTGAGTTACACCGGTTTCGCCGGTTTTGCTGTAGCGAGTGCGGAGGAGCGCCTTGTGCCGTTCCGCGACCTCTCCGCGTCGTACCGCGCCGAGGAATTCCAAAAACGCTTCATCTTCCTGCCGGTGCTGTTCGGAAAGATAGCAGACGAGAGGACTGGCTTTCTGCCAAATATGAGAAGAAAAGGCGAAATTTGATCTGGGGGTAGGATTCCCGACTGAACGTTCTCCCGAATCAAAATCGAGGCTGGGAAATTCTTCGGCGGAGTGCGAACCGTTCCCTTGCCGTGATACGGGAGGTAATTGAAAAAAGTCACCGACAAGGACAACCTGTAATCTGCCAAACGGTTCGTCGTGTCTCCGCACTTCCCTGCATACCGCGTCCGCCATCGCGAGCGTGTTCGCCGAAAGCATGGACACTTCGTCTATGATAAGAACCTTCGCGTTTCCAACCCTCTCCATCACTTTGCGGTTACCCGAAATCGCGTCAAGGTCGTACGCAGTGAGCCGCTCCCGAATGCCAATGCCGCACCACGAATGAATCGTCATCCCGCCGATATGGGTCGCGGCGATGCCGGTGGACGCGGTAATCGCTGGTTCAATTCCGCACGAATGAAGATACGCGACATATGCATTTATGGTATACGTCTTTCCGCTCCCCGGCTCACCGGTGAGAAATACATTCGCTCCGGTTTTGAGAATGTCTAAAGCTTCGGATTGAGTCATGGGTGAAGATGATTTATGAAGTAGGATTTATGATTTAAGAAAGAGAAGAATAGGGACAATGATACAGCATTACGTCGGACTAACGATAGAGTTCCGGATGCCCCACACATACCCAATGACAAACCGCCAAAGAAACCGAAGAGACCTCAGGAATGACGCTTTCGGAGTGAGTGTTGAAACGGGACGACAGAAATGCCGTCCCTGTTTTTTAATCCTCAATTCAGTAAGAAAAGCGGTTTTGTTTGGGAAAAGTTACAACCCCTGCCTCACAGACTCGGCACCCCCTTTACTAAGGGGGATACCGCCGAGGAAGGAAATCAGCTTCTGGATACTACACGCAGGTGCAGTTGTCTTCCGACTGCCCACATTTCTTGCATTTCACCCGCATCTTGCCCTTTTCTCCGCAGTTGCGGAAATGGTCAGGGTCGTAATGCGTGGCTGTCGCCGCACATTTCGGACACTTGAACCCCTCGCCTTCGCCGTGACAGCGCGAGCAATGGCTTGAGGACACATGATGAAGCACGCTGTGGTTTTCCATATAAAAAGAATGAATGGATAAGTACCCAATAGTATATCGCTCCGGTACTGTAAAACGAAATTTCTTAACCATGCATACCTATTCGCCAATTCCCTCCAAAGGCGGACAGGCGCACATTTGCGAATAGATATAGATACCTCGAATTTCGAAATAAGGATTCCATCTCGTCACTTCGAGCTACGCGAAGCAATCCAGATGTTTTCCTACGGATTCCTGGATTGCTTCGCCCTCTATGGGGCTCGCAATGACCGTACCTATGCGAATTTCGTAACTTGGGGTAGATAGGCAGTTAAGGACGGGGTAACGCATCGCCGAGAAGGGAAACTGATTTCTGAATTCGTGAAATGCAGGAATCAAGATGTTCAAGAACATCGTCTTCGGTCAGACGGATAACGCGCCAGCCGAGGATTTTAAGCGCCGAGTCTTTTTGCTTGTCCTTCAATTTCTGGATTTTAGATGAATGAGCTTTGCGGTTATCGCATTCAATGGCGAGGTTGCCGTTTTTACAATGAATAGCCAAATCAATTCTGAAAATCCTCCGGCTCGGAGACTTGCCACCTCCTTTCAGAAAGGAGGAATACGACGTGCGATATTGAGATACAAAGGGGATATTCAACTTTCGTAATTGTTGCTCAACTATTTGTTCAGTCGGGGCGACGTGATAGAGCTGTAAGATATCGCGCGCGGAGCGGAGTGTTTTGATGTCCGTAAAGCCGAACGAAACTCTGCGGGGAATGATATTGCGAATCGGCTTGGGGAGTTTCTCTACTTTTTGAAAAGAAAATTTGACATACTCGTGTTCGGCCCGCGGATGTGTTGTTCCGCGTGGCAAAAGCTCGGTGCGCTTTTTTACTTCCCGCTTTGCCACTCGCGCGTAGTACCGAATGCGTTTCCCTGTCTTCCCGAATCCGGTCATCGGTTCGTAGAACGCGATACGCGTAAATTTCCGCTTTGGCAAAAAAGCAACCGGAATCCGATACCACTTTTCGGCGAGAAGTATCCGAAGGTCATCTTTGGATTTGAGGACGGCGACAAGGACGGTTCGCATAAGAATTTAGAATATGGAATATAGAATTTAGAAAAGATGCGTACCAAACAAGGAGAAAAATGTCATTGGGTCAATGGAGATTCCACCAATGCGGATGGAAAGATGAAGGTGTGGACCGAGCGCGTAACCGCTGTCTCCGGAAAGTCCTATGGTTTGTCCTCGCGTGACTTTTTGGCCTTCTGTCACATTTATTTGCGAAAGATGCATAGAGAGACTGGCTACTCCCCCACCGTGGTCAATCCCGACCGTCTTGCCGTAGATGGTAAATTCTCGAACTAGCCCGACAACGCCGTTATTCACAGCGAGAACTGGCGTGCCAGCGTCGGCGCTGAAGTCTGTTCCCTTATGTGAAATGAGATACGAGCCAGTGCTCCTTGAATAACCGTAGGCGTCAATTACCTCCGGCTGACCAAGCGGAAACAGAAACGGAGAACCCCACCACGGAGGAAGTGTGGCTTTGATTTTTGAGAGCACTGCGTTTTCCCGCGCGAGTATCGTGACGAGGTTTGTTTGCGCGACCTTGGTATTTCCGCCGAGTTTGTCGGGAATGCCGAGGAGCGCGGTACGTTGTGGCCGTGGAATGACCGTTACCGTTTTCTGAAGCGTCTGCCCTCCGAACAGCGTCGCGATGAGCTGATACTTCCCTGCTCGCGCTCCGAGGTCAACCGGAATAAGCACGGTCGGTTCGCTTTGATAGAGAAACATACCGACTTTCTTACCGGCAAACGTGAGTGATTTGATACTCGGAATGTCGGTGCCTTTCAATATGACCATTACCATGTCGCCCTGAACAGGAGTTTCAGGAATTACCGAAAGAAACGCGCCGAAGGCGAGCGTGGGAAAGGCACAGAGCAAGGCGAAACAGATGAGGAAAGTCTTCATTCCTTCGGTAAGTATACCCGAGGGGAGATGAAATATGAATTAAAGAGTTTCTCTTTCTCTCGCCTGCCTGCACAGGCAGGCTCCTCATCGCTTATGTAAGCGTACATTAAATCAGTTCTCTCAAAAAGCTCTCAAGGTCAATGGATTTTGTGGGAAGTTCTTTGTGTGTTACCGGTTGCCGTTTCCCAAGAGGGCGTTCCATGTAGAGTTCCACCGGGATACCGTCGGGGTCGTGCAGGTATATCGCCAAGGTCGCGCCATAATCAAACACCCCTTCAACATCGTAGGCGGTGTCTATGAACCGTTTTACCACGCGCGCGAGTTCCGCGTGACGCGAAAAGAAAAATGAAAAGTGATACATTCCCGTGTGGCCATGGAGTATATATTGTTCCGCCCCTTTATGCGGAGGGTCAAGCGTAATGGCGTGGTGCGTTCTCGGGCAAAGCACGGTGATGTTCCCCATTTGCGGTCCGCGCACAAGCCCAATGAGCCCACAATAAAACGCGAGCGAGCGATCCAGATTCGCCACCGAAAGACGCAGGTGGCCGATAACTATTTCGGCGTGGGTGTTCATACAAATGTGAAAAGGACGATCAGCCAACCGCTCACGCATGAGGGTCTCTACCCACACACCAAACATTCATGTGGTGTGTGGGTTTACAAAGAGTAAGCTATGTAGCCTGTATAACGATTGTATACCCGTATCCTATTTAGGGAAGCGAAGATATACACAGGCGGAAAAGTCAAGTAATACGGCCGTCAAACAGCGCAAAGCGCCAATTTCTTTTTTCGGTTCCACCGTTTGATTTCGGCTTCGCGCCGGAGCGCGGAACTTCGGTTCAGTTGCTTTTCCTGATAGAGAAGCCGCTTCACTTTCTTCGCGCGCGTATAGTGTCCGCCTTTTCCCGCTTTGTGCTCCGCGAATCTGCGTTCCACGTCGGTTGTCATGCCGGTGTAGATACTCCCGTCTTTACACAGAAGCAGATATACGAAATACATATTACTCTTCAACTCGTGTACTCCCATTTCCCGTCAATATAATTTGCAACACATTCTCCACCGTCAGGCTCTCCTTCGACAGAATACGTAACCGTATGAATTGAAGCGGAAAATCGTCCTTCTGTATTAAGCGATTTGTCCTGATAATCATAACGTGCTTTCTGAAAGTTATATTCTACCTTTTGCCCACTTTCTAAGATAACCTCAATCTCATACAAATACACCCCCGCTCCATCGCTTTGCACGCGAAGCTCCCTGTAGACCTTACCCTGCAAAAGTCTCTCGAAGACAGCGGTAATCTCCTCTTTTGAGGGAAACCGCTCGGGAGCATTTTCCCCTTCTATGAATGTATTGTCCATGGACATACTCTATCGCACTATTTCTGTTTGCCAACCAATCCAAAGTAGTCAAAAAGCGCCTTGATACCCGAGAGATTTTTCTCCCATTCAATTGTTTCGTGGGTAGAGAGTTCCACGGTAATAGCGGGGATGCCGATGGACGCGAGCCACCCTTCCGAGTCCCCCGTTACCGCGTACGCGCCAAATGAGGTAATCGCCGGATAGCCCGATGCCTGCGCGTACGCGTTCATACTATCCAGAGTCTCGGGAAGAATTCCTTTCTCGCATTCGGATGCGTACACGGCGTTTGCTTTACTGTGCCAAAAGACAAAAACAGCCGGTCTATGTTTGAGAGCGAAATCACGGATAGCAGCGGCCTCGGGTTCGGAGAACGGCGCTTTCCCCGCGCTCACGTCTCTTTGTTGCCACGTGGCTTTAGGTTTCCATTTACAGTCAAAGTTGCGGTTGAGGTCAACGCTCCGTGCGTTGAATCGCCCCGACGCCAAGACCTCTGTGTCGGTTGCGACATCCGTGATGCCAAAACGTCCTTCTTTGCCGGTCACTTTGTATACGCCGTCGGGATTGACGGAGGGAACAACGGTAATCGCAAGACCGGCGGGAATAACTTCCGGATTCGCGGAGAGATAGTCCAGAAACGTGTACGAAAGAAGCACGCTGTTCCATTCATATCCTCCGTGCATACCGCCGACGAAGACGAGCTCCGCTCCGGTGCCAGTACCGTAACGATAGGCGGTAATAGCGCGTCCCTCAACGGAGCGGCCAATGATTTCTTCCACCGGTTCGCTCTTCTTCGGTACCACTACAGGAGGAGTTTCCAGCGCCTTTTTAGACA
>JBBUCR010000037.1:0-1905 GCA_038057695.1 Patescibacteria group bacterium
CGTTCCTGAAGGAGGGGCACATTCCGCGGAAAGTATTCGCGACACTTGTGATGCTTGCCGGTATTGTCGTGACGGTAGTGTTCGGGTAGCGCAGAAAAGCCGGTGCATAACCTCTTTTTCACGTTTTGAGTTATAGTTATGCCGTATCATAAAGGCCTGTATGAGCGCATATGACTTCAACAACCTCTTCATCTTTGAGATGGCGAACAACCATCAAGGTAGCCTCGCGCATGGAAAACGCATCATAGAAGAAGTTGCGAAGGTTGCGAAAGAATACGGTGTCCGGGCGGCCGTGAAGCTCCAGTTCCGAGACCTCCCCGAATTCATTCATCCAGATTTCCGGAGTCGGAAAGACGTCAAACACATTCCGCGTTTCCTTGAAACCGCGCTTTCGCGAAAAGAGTTTGAAGAACTTGTTTCCAGCGTACGGAAGCACGGACTCGTCACGATAGCGACGCCGTTTGACGAAGCGTCCGTCGCGACCTCTGAAGCGCTCGGGATTGAAATTATCAAAGTTGCCAGTTGCTCCGCGCTGGATTTTCCCCTTCTTGAGCGGGTCGCGGAAGCGGGAAAACCGGTTATCGTTTCGGTCGGAGGCCTCGCGATAGAAGACATTGACCGCGCGGTAAGTTTTCTTGAACACCGAGGCGTCACTTTTGCCCTTGAACACTGTGTTGCGATATATCCTACGCCTCCCGAAAAGCTGTATCTGCATCAGATTGAAGTGCTTAGGAGCCGGTATCCAAAACTCACCATCGGGTTTTCCACGCACGAATCTCCCGACAATACGTCCGCCGTCGGACTCGCCTATGCCAAAGGCGCCCGCATTTTTGAAAAGCATGTGGGGCTCCCGGCCGATTCCATCAAACTGAACGCGTATTCGGCGAATCCAGCCGAGCTTCGCGCGTGGCTTGCCGCCTACAAGCAGGCGGTGGCGGAGTGCGGCGACGAATATACAAAGCGTCCGTTAGACGAAAAAGAGCGGGCTGACCTTATTTCGCTCAAGCGCGGAGTCTACGCGAGGAAAGATATTCCCGCGGGACAAGAACTTACCCGCGACGACGTGTTTTTCGCGATGCCGTTACAGGAGGGCGGACTCACAAGCGGCGAATTCCGCAAGCGCCTTATTGCCGACCGCGCGTACCGGAGCGGCGAAGCGCTCACGCACGGCATCGGAACGAGTCGCGAAAAAGGCAAGAAAGAGTATGTGTATCCGATCGTGCACGCGGTGAGAGGACTCCTCAACGAAGCGCGTATTTCGCTCTCCCACGACTTCACGGTGGAGATTTCGCATCACTACGGGCTTCAGAATTTTTCCGAAACGGGTTGTGTTATTGTAAACTGCGTCAATCGGGAATACGCGAAGAAACTCATCGTCCAGCTTCCGGGACAGGCGCATCCGGCGCACTATCACAAGAAGAAAGACGAGACGTTTCAGGTACTCTTCGGAGAAATGGACGCGACGATTGAAGATAAGAAATATCCGCTGTTTCCGGGGGACACGCTCTGGGTTCCGCGCGGAGTCCGGCACAGTTTTAAGACGACGACAGGCGTCATCTTTGAAGAGATTTCAACGAAGGACGAAGGCGAAAACGGAGATTCGTATTACGTGGACAAAGAGCTCGCCAAAAAACCGCGGGAGGAGCGCAAGACGCACCTCCACAACTGGGGACGGCATCAGTTTGACGAACCTGATAACAGCGCAGCGCAGTCCATTTTGTAGTCATGTGTAACACGCGAGTTTTCTTTATGTCATCTTTTCAGGTGAGCAATGTCATACGCGTTTGGCGTCTTCTGTATGAAGCGTTTGGCGCCTACAAAAGGTATATTTTCGTTATCGGCGTGTTAAGTATTTTCGTCGGTATCGTTGATGGGATCGGTATCAATGCCATTATCCCCCTCTTT
>JBBUCR010000038.1:0-4091 GCA_038057695.1 Patescibacteria group bacterium
GCGGACGATTTGATAGCGGAGGTTGACGTCTTTCACGCGGCCACCACGGATGAGTACCACCGCGTGCTCTTGCAGGTTGTGCCCCATACCGGGGATATAGGCGGTAACTTCCATACCGTTCGTGAGGCGGACACGGGCAATCTTGCGAATAGCGGAGTTAGGCTTACGTGGGGTCTTGGTCGTAACCTTCGTACACACACCTCGCTTAAACGGCGCATTGAAAAAAACCGGCCTGTTTTTGAGGACGTTAAAACCCTTGGTGAGCGCCGGTGTTTTTGATTTGCGCGGAGCGCTCTGTCTCTTCCGTTTTACGAGCTGATTGATGGTGGACATTTAAATAAATTATCAAGTCTCAATTATCAATTATCAAGGAATCTTCAAATGGGGAAATTGCCTCATTTCGGGCCTTGATTGAAAATTGTAAATTGATAATTGAAACTTACAGCCCCAGTACTTTACTATAGAGGGTATAAAAACGCAAATTAAAGGCTGATGCCTGTAAAGAGGGAAAATGCCCACCCGATAACCGGCGTAAGGTACTGCCAGAGAAAGACGATAAAGATGAGGACAATAAAGAAACCCCAACGTTCAAGCGACTCACGTATCTGCTGTGCGTGATATGGAAGGAAGGCGAACAAGATTTTTGACCCGTCGAGCGGAGGTATGGGTACGAGGTTGAAAATCGCGAGTACGATATTGATAACCACGACGAGTATCGTGATGTGCAGGAAAGATGCCGGCAGAAGTTCCCCCGCGAGGCGTATCAGAAGCCCGAAGATACTGGCGATACCGATATTGGAGAGCGGGCCCGCGGCGGCGACAATCGCTTCGCCATATTTCCCGCGGAGATTATATGGATTCACCGGCACTGGCTTTGCCCAAGCAATGAGAAAAAAACTATGAGTCAGAACAAGAAAGGCCGGAACAACTATTGACCCGATAAGGTCTATATGCGGAACGGGGTTAAGAGTGAGCCTCCCTTGTAGCCGTGCCGTCGGGTCGCCCAAGTAGTTTGCTGTCCAGCCATGAGAAACCTCATGTACAACAACGGAAAGGATAAGTATTGCTATTTGAAAAATAGTATCTTGCATATTCGCAAATGTATGATACCATTTCCGAGCTTATTTAGAAATTCTTCTTTTTCGTATTTCGTTCCCTTTTTGTAATTTCGTATTATATGAAGACTTGCCCGGTATCAAAGAGAGGTCCCCAGCGTGCCGGAGGTTACAGCAACCGCACCCGCGCGACGCAATTCAACCCGACGGGTATTAACCGCCGCCAGCTTAACCTGCAAAAAAAGCGCATCTATATTCCTGAACTCAAGAAGTCGGTAACGCTTACGCTTTCCACGCGAGCCATCAAGACCATCAACAAGAATGGCGCGTACGCGACGCTGAAGAAAGCGGGATTGATTTAAAGAGAGCTTATAGCTGATAGCTTTTAGCTTATAGAAAAACAGGAAGCAGAATACCCGCCTTGCGCAAACGCGCAAGGCGGGTATTGTGTATGCAGATATATGAAAAAAGAAACTCTCTTGCTCCTCTCTTTTTGTGCAGCGTTTACTGGCGTAGGCGTATACAGCTTAAGCAGAACAAGCAAATATCCGTCCGCCGAGGCAGTGCCACCGTGGCTTTTCCTTTTCTCTCTTCTGTTGCCGTTTAGTGTGATGTGTTGCTTTATGGTTTGCCTATTCGGAAACAGGATATGCATCTGCGGTCGGCGTTCCATTTCTAGATTCGGCGTGCGACACGCGCAACAAACGCTCTGGAAACATATGCGACCAGGGAGATGCGTGGATAGCCGCGCACGTTACCTGCATAGAATGCTTGTGCAACGATTAAATCGCCATTTGAGCGATTTTGTGGAAGACGGGAACCACCCCAGTGTCGTATATTATCGTGCGTATGCGGAAGACCTGCATGAAAAGTTAAAAAGCACACGCGATATCTAGGCCTGCCGGAGAGTGATCTCCGGCTATTTTCTTACCCGAATCGTCTCCCCATCTGATTCCATCACGATTGTGCCGAGGAGGTCGGTACGAAGAGTTTGCACACCGAACTGATTTAACGTATCAAGTGTTTCTTTGTTCGGATGACCATATGAATTATCTTTGCCTGCGGAAATAACCGCATAGGTTGGCGACACATATCCGACAAACTCCTGCGAAGTTGACGTGCGAGAGCCGTGGTGCCCGACTTTTAAGATATCACTATGCAGACTTTTTCCGTCCAATGAATCAAGATACCCTTCAATGTTTTGCGGCGCGTCGCCGGTAAACATAATGGAAGTGTCCCCATACACCAGCCTCCCAACAAGTGAACCGTCATTCGTCGCGAGCCCCGGCACGTCCCGGTCGGGAAACAATACCTCAAAATACGCTCCGCCGCCTAAATCTATTTTCTGCCCTCGGAGCGCGGTAACTTTGACTGCTTTTTCTTTTTCAATTTTTTCTTCAAGCGTTTTGTATTCCGCGGACGCTCCCATCGTTCCGGGTTCAATGACCGAAGTAACGTTATACGCATCAAGCACGTCAAGAAACCCCGCCATATGGTCCTTGTCGGGATTGGAGACCATCAGCATATCTATCGTGCGGTCATAAAACGGCATTACCTTGCCGAGTTCGCGGAGTACAATCGGCCCTCCCCCGCCGTCTATCATCATCTGCACCCCTGTTGGCGATTCAACAAAGATGGCGTCGCCTTGTCCTATATTTAAGAACGCCACCGTAAGCTTTCCCGCTCGGTCTTCCGCCACGACGGCGTACCACACGAGAAATGTCGCGATAAAGAGAAAACCGAGGATGTACCAATGCAATCGCTCCCGCAATTTTTGCATGTGAAAATTGTAGCACATATGAGGGAAAAACATTGTTTCGCGCCAAGAAAAACCCTGCCGCAAGGACAGGGTACATTTTCTCACGTCGTTCCCAAAATTAGAATTGCTATCGCCTCGCCTCTGCCAAAACTTGGTCAATGGTCATGCCGGTTTTCTCTTCAAGTTGATCCATTGTCTCAACCTCCGGACCAACAAGCTCGGTGTAGCACTTAATCACTTGCGCTCCATTAGGAAGGTCGCCGTATTTTTCGCGGACTGCTTGGAGCCAGGAATCTCCTTGGTATAAACCAAGTGTATTGTCAACAGTAAAATCGAATGGTTTACTCATAATCTCTTATTCTGTTTTGTTTTCTGTTTGGAGATTTAGAACTCTACCGTCAGATTACTCCTCTTTTGCTTTCCAGTCAACAAAATGTGATACACTATTCTTAATCTTAATTATTCGTATCCATTCGTATTATTCGCATAATTCGTATTTTCGTATGTTAACCTTCACCGAACAAAAATTTAATATCCCTCCACTCAAAGGCATCTCGGAGAAAACAACGGAGGAGCACCTGAAACTCTACGCGGGCTATGTAAAGCACGCGAACTTGATATTGGAAAAAATAAAAGAATTGAAACAAGACGCGGAAAAGAATGCGTATGCTCTTGGTGAAATCCAAAGGCGATTCGGTTTTGAGTTCAACGGTATGAGAAATCACGAGGTATATTTTCGGTCGTTTGAGCGCGGCGCGAAGCCGTCCGCCGCGGCGAACGCTCTTCGCGCCACAATCACCGAACACTGGAGTTCTTTTGATGCTTGGCTCGCGGAGTTTAAGGCAATCGCCATGACACGCGGCATCGGCTGGGCAATGCTCTACTTTGACCCTGTAAGCAAAACGCTCCTCAACGGGTGGGTTGACGAACAGCATATCGGTCAACTCGCAAACTCCGCGCTCATTCTCGCTCTTGACATGTGGGAGCACTCCTACGTCGCCGACTATCAACCGAGCGGAAAAAAACAATATATTGAGGACTTTTTCGCGAATCTTAACTGGGGTGTTGTAGAAAAGAATTACGCCGGCGCGATTAAGTAGACATCATACCGTGCACCCCCACATCCGCCGTGGCGGATGAGGGGGTGCTTTTTTTCGCTTTCCACAAAACCATTCCGTACGCCGCGTACCAGAGTACCGCAAGCCACAACGGAAACGAGGTAAGCGTTATTGCCGAGAACGGTAATCGCGCGAACCACTCCACTACCGCTAATTCAT